>CAJPUA010000023.1 GCA_905373705.1 uncultured Schwartzia sp.
GCTCATGCCGCTTCTCGGGGCTCCCAATCCGACCTACAGTCACGATCTGATCCTCTTTTGCCGCAAAATCAACGGTCAGATCAATCCCGTCAAAATTATAAAATCCATTGGGAATGTACTCGACGCGGCACGGCCATTTCGCCGCCAGATATTGCTGCATACGGCGGCAGCTCGCCCCCACCACATCACATTGGGAAAGAAATCGGCGAAAGGACGGCGTATTCCACGGCAGTCGATCCATCCAGGCGCTGTTTGCGTCCAGCTCCAAATAAACGCGCCCATCGGGCCGAAGCGCCCGGTACCGTTCCAACGACGCGGCATAATAATATTCCTGCGGTCCATGCAGCACCAGCACATCAATATCCGCAGCCCGTTCTTCAATATAGCGAACCACATCCGGCCCGTCGGGATCGGCGATGAAATCCATGGTCACCTCAGGCAGATATCGCACATGAGATGAATACGGTCCACAATTGCCACCGGCCATAGTTGCCTGAAACCCATACATTTTATGAAACAGCAGCGGCACGATACCGCAGTTTTTCGTGAGCTGTGCGTCCACCCACCCCGGCGAAGTCGCCAAGCAGCAGATTCCGGGAATATTTTTCGTCATGCTTCGCCCTCCTCTCCCGCAAAAATTATATCACGGTCCCGTTCCTTTCACTACCCGTTCCGTCCGTCTGAAAACGATTTCCTCCCGCGCTTCCGGTACGCCGGATAAAGGAATTTTCCTGGTTGCTTTTTTCAAACCGCCATGCTACAATGTATCGGTGACGAAATCACAGACCGGATGCCAGACCCGCAGTTACAACCGGCAGACGCCGGGCGCGTCCCCGGATCGGCTGGTTTGATTCGTAAATTTTATTACCGAGGGGGTGAAGTATTTGCCGAATATCAAAGCATCTATCCTGAGCGTTAAATCGGATGCGAAACGCCACGCCAAGAACGTCGCGGAAAAAACGCGCGTAAAAAAGGCGACCCGCAAGGTTGTCGACGCTGTCGCCGAGGGCAACGCGGACGAGGCGAAGACCCTCCTGCAGGCCGCCTGCAAAACCATTGATCAGGCGGCGGCGAACCACGTATTTCACAAGAATAACGCGGCCCGCAAGAAATCGAATTTGGCCCGGAAAGTCAATGCTATTACGAAATAGGCGCTCTTTGATACCTCATCCCATCGCTGCGGCGATGGGATTTTTTCTTTTTATACTGCCGGACTTTACATTCAAAAACGTGACAAGCCCCCGGCCGGCCACGTTTTTTTTACAATTCAGCGCCCCGCGCAGCGTCCGCACTTAGCGAACAAAAACTACGGCAGCAGCGTCAAGGAAATGCGTCTTTTCGTTTTCCGCCAATATCCGCTCCCCGTCCGCCGCCGTGACGACGGGATTAAAATACCGATCTACGCCAACGCCGCAAATAATCAGGGGATTGTCCCCGGCTCTGGCCGCGTTTTCCTCCATGCTTCTTGCATAACCAGCCATGCCGCGGCGAATAACCTGCGCCGAGTCAAGGTTTTTATAGCCGTAAATCGAGTCTCCCGCCGTCGTTTTAATAACCGGGGACATCGCCGGGCGAAGCTCCAGCCCCCGGCAGTCGACAATGAGACCGGTATAAGGGCTGCCGTTATCAGGATATCCCGTGCTCCAGCCATCGGTTCCTTCCGTCGACGGACGAATCCCCGGATAGCGACTTTCGGCCGGTTCCGGCTTTAATACCCGAGGAAAGGGCTGGCGAATCACTGTCCGCGGCAATACCGCCGCCGCCAGTGAGGAACGCTCGCCGAACAGCGGCACCGCCACGGTTACACGATACGCGCCGTCCTCATACGATTCTTTTATCACTCGGCTTCCTTTGAGCAACATGGATACCTTTGTCTTCACCACATCGCTTTTCAGCGCCGCATCCTGCACCGTCGTTTCCGCATCCACCTGTACTGTGGCCAGCTGCTCGGCCAGCACCCGCTGCGCGTCGGCAATCGCCGCCCGCCGCGCCGTCAGCCGCGCCTGCGCCTCCGTTCCCGCCGTTTCTGCGGGAAGACCATAGCCGTCCGCTTCGATATAATTTTCCTCATAATTCGTCGCAGCAAACGCGGCGACGCTCAGGGCGAAAAAGCCCAACGCCACAAACAGTCCAATCTTACGTTTCATGCGTTTTCCTCCTCGTTTCTCCTCGTTCGTCGACTTCGCTGGGAAAAGTAATTTATTCAAATACGGATATATTCGGAACTCGTCTCCCGCACGGTCACGCCCTCGCGCTCCAAGGCCTGCGATAAATCAAAAGCGGTTCCGTCGTAATCGACATCAAAAGCCTGCTGACCGCCCTCCTGCGCACGCGGATATACGCCGCTCACTCCTGGAAGCCGCCCCAAAAAAGAATACGCTTCCGTCATATTGCCCAGAGCGCCGTCCGTCACTACCAATGTCACATGCTGCCGGGGATTGACCGCTTTCTCCAAAGCACCGCGCGACAGCGCTTTCACAAGATCACGGGACGCTTTTCGCAGAGCGATTCCCACTGCGCGGTTAGCGATGCGCGGCGAGCGAGCGGTGAACGACCCGGCATAAGCGATTTCTCCGGTATTCACGTTAAGCAGCCGTACGGCGATTGTCACCTCCGCGCCGGAGCTGACAATCCCGCCCCAGGCCGGGGATCCGTCCAGCCGTGAAATATCGGCTTCTCCTGTTACCAGATAATCGACGGGAAATGTATTTTTAAGCATCGCCGCCAAGGCTTCATCGCCTTCGAAAGCCGCCGTCGCGATACGCTTTCGCACCGCCGCGTCCACCTGCTTTAAGTCGACGAGCCGGGAAAAGCCGTTCTCCTGCAAGCTGGCGATAATAGTGTTTTCAAGGCTCATATTCTCTTGCCCGCTCGCCTTGTCGAGCATGATGACCCCGAGCCGCGGATCGAGAAGATTCGACCGAATTAACGCCTGCTTTTCCAGCTTCGTCAAAAGATCGGTTTGGAGAAGCTCCGCGCTTACCTCCGCCCGTATCGTCACCGTGTGAATTCCGTTGGCGTAATTTTTCTCCATCACCTCATAGCGGCTGATATATCCTTCGGAATGGGTATAGATAGCGTCGTGAATGAGCTGATAATTTTTCACATATGTATGGCTATCGACCAGAACGCCGACCTCCTGCTCAATGGCTGTCCGCATCGCATCGTGCAGCGCGTCGCGCTCCGAGGCCCCCTGACCCGTAACCGTGACTTCCGCCGCACTGACGAGCGTCGCCAGCGCCCAGAGAAAAAGCGCCGTCAGCCACAGGACGCGAATTTTTTTCATAAAGTTCTTCCTTCCCTTCCTCTCGTTTATCGTTCTCGTACCGTATCGTTAAAAACGTTTAAGGCGCAGATAAGCCGGCGATAATTTTTTCTTAGCCCTTCATTATAGTTGAGCGCTATATCCCGGTCGCGCTCGCTAAATATCCCTATTATACCACTATACCACAACAAAAAAGCCGATGAGGAAAAATTTCTTCGTCGGCTTTTTCTCTGTTCGTTAAACCATTTCGCCGTGATGTTCGACGCGGCGAACCTCTTTGACACGATTTTTTGCGTCTACCATGACCACCGTCGGCCGATGGGCAATCGCTTCCTCAGCGGAAAACAGCGCGTACGCCATGATGATGACGATGTCCCCAGGCTGGACGCAGCGCGCCGCCGCCCCGTTCAAGCAAATGGCGCCCTCCCCGCGTAGCCCCGGAATGACATACGTTTCCAAGCGCTCGCCGTTGTTGTTGTCAACGACCTGCACACGCTCGTTGGGCAGAATCCCCGCCGCTTCCATCAGCGCCTCGTCGATAGTAATGCTTCCCATATAGTGCAAATTCGCCTCGGTGACCGTGGCACAATGAATTTTCCCTTTCAAAAGATTCAGCAGCATTCTTTTATCCCTCCTAAAATGACATTATCGATGAGCCGCGTTTGACCGATCTTTACCGCGATGGCCAAAAGCGCCGGTTCTTCCAGCCGCTCGACAGGGCGAAGCGCCGGAAAGGAATACAGCTCCACATAATCGATAACGGCGAGAGGTTCTTTCATGAGCGTCGTCGTGACCAGCGCCTTTAGCGCCGCCGCGTCCTTTTCGCCGCCTGCGAAAGCCGCCTCGGCCTCACGCAGACTACGGCTCAAAACCAATGCCGCGCCTCGTTCTTCAGCCGACAGGTAGCGATTGCGCGAGCTTAGCGCCAGCCCGTCGCCCTCACGGACAATCGGCGTCATGACGATCTCCGTCGAAAGATTGAGATCAGCGACGACACGACGGATGACGACAACCTGCTGGGCGTCCTTTTGCCCAAAGAAAGCTTTGTCCGCTCCGGACAGATGAAGCAGCTTCGTCACCACCGTCGCCACGCCCCGAAAATGCCCTGGCCTTCGCGCCCCGCAGAGCTTTTCCGTAAGCGCCCCCTCAACGTTGACATACGTCGCGTAGCCTTCCGGATACATTTCCGACGGGGCAGGATGAAACACCGCGTCTACGCCGGCTGCGGCCAGCTTGTCGCTGTCTGCCGAAAAATCGCGCGGATACGCCTCATAATCTTCTCCCGGCCCAAACTGCGTTGGATTCACGAAAACGGAGACAATGACGATATCCGTAGTCTCCCGCGCCGCCCGCACCAGTGAAAGATGCCCCGTGTGGAGCGCCCCCATCGTCGGCACCAGCCCGATCGTCTTTCCTTCCGCCTTCACAACCTTCGTGTACGCCTGAATTTCTTTAACGGTACGCAAAATTTTCATTGAAATACTCCCTCATTTTTTGTAAGCGCTTATCCTCACTCAGACTGAACCCTTCCCAAAGCCGTATTCCTTTGCGCTTTTACTGGGACAGCGCCCCCTTAAGCACGAAGCCAAATCCTGCCTTATCCAGCCGCCTTCGCTTCGGAGACCGCTTTCAGCGCCTGGCGACGGCAGAAATTCGCGAACAGCGAACCGGAAATATTGTGCCATACGCTGAAAATAGCGCCGGGAATAGCCGCCGCCGGAGTGAAATAGAGAACCGCCAGCGACGCCGCCAGCCCCGAATTTTGCATCCCCACCTCGATGGCGAGCGCTCGCGTCTTAGCTGGCGGCAAACGGAACAATCGGGCAAAAAGATAGCCGCAGAGCATCCCCAGCCCGTTATGAAGCGCCACGACAGCGACCATCAACGCGCCATACGTCAGAATTTTTCCTGCGGAAAGCGCCACAACCCCGCCGACCAAAAGGACAATGGCCGTCACCGACACGAGCGGCAAAGCGGGCAGGCACTTTTGAACGAAGCCGTTGCCAAAATGATTGACCAGAACGCCCAGCAGCACCGGCGCCAATACCATTTGCGCGATGGACGCCATCATGCTGGAGAGGGAAATATCCACCCACGCTCCCGCCAGAAACCACGTCAGGCACGGCGTCACCACCGGCGCGAGAAACGTCGTCGTCATCGTCATCGCCACCGAAAGAGCGACATCGCCCCTCGCCAGATACGTGATGACATTCGACGCGGTGCCTCCTGGGCAGGCGCCAAGCAAAATCACGCCGACGGCGATTTCCGGCGGCAAATCGAACGCCTTCACCAGCGCCCACGCGGCCAGCGGCATGATAGTAAACTGTGCCAGCGCCCCCAAAAACACTTCCCACGGCCGCTGCGCCAAGAGACGAAAATCCTCCACGCGGAGCGTCATTCCCATGCCGAACATGACGAGGCCGAGAAGCGGCGCTATCCATGGCGCCACCCACGCCAAAAGCGCGGGACGTAATGTAGCCGCAGCTCCCGCCAGTATGACGAATAGCGCCATATGACCGACAATCCACTGAGAAATCTTGTTCATGACAAACCTCCTGACTTTACCGAAAGGGTCCGGATCTCCCTGAACCTTTTCCCAACGCTTGGAGGCAAAAGAAAACGCCCTTCGGCCGCGACCGAAAGGCGTACATATCCCTTTATCCTCTCTGTCTCAGTCGTAACGATCTAAGCAGACCTTGCCGTTTTCGGTTGTCCGTGGGGCGTTTAACGAAGTATGGCTCGCCGCGCGATACCATCTTTTGCTCCGCCCCTAAAATACCATACGCAAAAGGAAAAAGCAACCTGTGCTTTTCCTCCTTGCTATTCGCTCTTTCGCGACCGCAGGAAAAGCTCCAGGAGTTTTTCCTGCGGATCCTGGTTCTGTCGAACGATTTCATAAACCGTCCGGCTGATGGGCATTTCCACCTGGTACTTCTCCGCCAGCGCCATTAGCGCTTCGGAGGTGTAGACGCCTTCCGCCAGATGAGAGGACGATCGCCCAAGGATGAGATTTTCTCCGTAGCGGCGGTTATTGCTGTACGGAGAAAACAGCGTCGCCTCGTAATCGCCGAGATGTGATAAACCATAGACTGTCATCGCATCGCCGCCCATCGCGCCGATAAGCCGCGACAGTTCCCGCGTTCCGCGGGCCATGAGCGCCCCCTTGAGACTGCCGTAATGAAAGCCGTCCAACATTCCCGCCGCCAGCCCGATGACATTTTTCGCCGCCGCGCCAATCTCCGTTCCAAGAAGATCAGCGCCATAGTAGAAACGAATGAGCGGGCTGGCGAAAGTCTCCGCCAGCCGCCGTGTCAACGATTCTTCCGCCGAGGCGATGAGCATACAGTTCGGAATCCCGGCGATAAAATCCTGCACATGGCCCGGACCTACCCACACGGCGATTTTCGGCATGCCGCCAAGTTCCTCGCTCAGCACCGTGGAAAGACGCTTTCCGCTGCCAATTTCCAATCCCTTCATGCAGAGCAGAAACGCTTTCCCCGCCAACGGCAGCCTGGCAAGCTGGCGGGAAAAAGCGCGAAGCTGCTGAGCGCTGATGGAAATAACGCAAACCTCCGCCCGGTCGACAGCAAACGCCAGATCCTCCGTCAAAGCGACGTTTTTCGGCAAGGAAAGATAGGCGTTTCTCCCGTTTTCCCGCAGCGCCGCCAAATGTTTCGACCCAGGGCGTCCCCAGAGAATCACCTCATGCCCGATATGGTCCGCGTACCAGGCGTGAAACGCCCCCCAGCGCCCGCACCCCAAAACCGAAACCTTCACGCCCGCTCCTCCTTTTCCTGCCCGCTGATAAGGTCGCGGACCACCTCTCCGGCAATAATGAGCCCCGCTACAGACGGCACAAACGATATGCTGCCCGGTATCGCCCGGCGTCTTTTCTCAGGCACAATCTCCCGTGCCGGAATATCTCTTTCCCGAGCCGCTTTAACCGGAGGCTCCGGCGAATAAACGACTTTCAGTCGCGTTACGCCGCGCGCTCTGAGCTCCCGCCGCATGACCTTCGCTAAGGGGCATACCCGCGTCGCGTAAATATCTGTCACTTGAAACTGTGTGGGATCGAGCTTATTTCCCGTCCCCATACTGCTGATAAGCGAAACTCCCCGCCGCTGACACTCCACCGCCAGGCTGATCTTCGCCGTAACCGTATCGACCGCGTCAATCACATAATCAAAGCCCCCGGCGAGAAATCTCTCCGCTTCCTCGGGGCGGTAAACGTCCGCCATTGCTTCCACAACGGCTTCGGGATTGATCGCCAATATCCGCGCCTTCATTACTTCTACCTTACTTTGTCCGACCGTTTCCGTCAGCGCGTGAATTTGCCGGTTGATATTCGCCCGCTCGATCGTATCCGGATCGACAAGCCTCAATTCTCCCACTCCGGCGCGCGCCAACCCTTCGGCGGCGAAGGAACCGACGCCGCCAATACCGAAAATCGCTACCCGCGCCCTTTTAAGGATTGCCATGCCCGGCTCTCCCAGCAGCATTTCCGTCCGGGAAAATCTGTCCTGCATGATATGAAGTCCCTCCCACCGCGCGCTATTAACCGCCTTCGTCCCCCTCATGCGCCGTCAAGCGCGGGCGCTCACAACTAAGCAATTCCTACATTTCTTGCTGCGCCAACGCCTGCTGGCGCGCCAATAGGTCGCAGCGCTCGTTAAACCGATTCCCGGCGTGCCCCTTAACCCAATGAAAACGTATCGTATGACGAGCGCACGCCGCCTCCATCGCCTGCCAGAGGTCTTGATTCTTCACCGGTTCCCCCGCCGCCGTCAGCCAGCCCCGACGTTTCCACGCCGAAAGCCAGCGTTTGACGAAAGCGTTCCGCAAATATTGGCTGTCGGTATAAAAATCAAGGGCAGAACCCTCCGGCAGAGATTTTAACGCCTCGATTCCCGCCCTCAGCTCCATGCGGTTATTCGTCGTCCGCGGCTCGCCGCCGGAAATTTCCCGTACAGCGCCGTCCCGGCTGATAATAACCGCCGCAAAGCCGCCGGGACCGTCAGGATTACGCAGGCAGGAACCGTCCGTATAGACCGTATAATCCGCCGGCGCGGGAGACCCCGCCAGCGTCATCTCCTTTTTCGCCCCAACCCCTTCATTTGGCCATGCCGTCTGCGCATCCGCCGTATCCGGCGCCGCGCCCCAGAGCCAGGCCTGCGCCTCGCCCAGCGTCATAAAACCTTTATAAACCGCGCCGGCAAAACCGTCAATCTGCGCCTGACACTCCGCCCAGCTCATAAACAGCCCCGTCGTTCGCCCCCGCTTTACCGCATAAACCTTTTTCGCCATCTCGCGCCCTCCGCTCCCATAAGCCTTTTCATTGTACCATAGCACCCTAAAAAATCAATCGCTTCCTGATGTGCCTATGGTTTTTTCGTATGTTCTCTTTTCCGCAATAAACGAAACCGCAGGAGCGCACTCGCCCCTGCGGTTTCGTTTATTGTCTGCGTTTATTTTCTTATTTCGCCATCAGTTTTGCTACTTTGTTCGCGAACTCGACGGGGTTCTCCGGCAGGATTCCCTCGATGAGAAGCGCCTGCGTGTAAAGGAGATCGCAATAATCCTTAAAGTCCTGTCCATCCTTACCCGCTTCGTGAAGTTTGGTCAGGCGCTGGAACAGGTCGTGATGAGGATTGATTTCCAGAATACGCTTCGCCTTGAAAAGCGGATTATCCATGTCGGCGAAGGTCTGCTCCATCGAAAGGCTCGGTCCCTGCTCGTCCGCCACAAGGCAGACGGCGCTGGATTTCAGGCGGTTCGATACTTTGACTTCCGCTACCTTATCGCCTAAAACGTCCTTGATATCTTTTAGCAAATCGCCGCTTTCCTTGGCGACCTTCTCCGTTTCTTTCTTCTCTTCCTGTGATTCCGCGTC
>CAJPUA010000024.1 GCA_905373705.1 uncultured Schwartzia sp.
CTGTACCTGACGACGGAATTAGGCGTCGGCCACGAGGCGGTCAATCTCTGGTCAGGCATCGTCTTTTCCGGGAGCTTCGTCGTCAGCGCCGTCATGGCCCCGATATGGGGGCGCATGGCGGATACGAAAGGGAAGCGGGTCATGGCCATTCGGGCCAGCTTTCTTCTCTCGGTGAGCTACTTTTTCGGCGGCCTTGTGGAAACGCCTTTACAGCTCACCCTCATGCGCCTCTTTCAGGGCTTTGCCGCCGGCCTTTGGCCTATGGATTTGGCGCTCATGACGCTCTACGCGCCGCCGCAGAAACTGGGCTTTTCCCTCGGCGTTCTCCAGGGCGCGCTCACCGCCGGAGGCATCATCGGCCCCTTGGCCGGCGGCTTTTTAGCCGAGGCCTTCGGCATGCGTCCTTCCTTTTTCGTAGCGGCGGCGGCTCTCTTCTTAAACTGTCTGATGTTCGTCTTCGTCATCAAGGAGCCGCCGGCGCCGCCCACCATGGCGGCGGGCGAGCCGCCCGAAGATACCGGCACCCTTCTCCATGCCCCCCTCATTCGCGTCATGCTCCTCTGCTCGGGCCTCGTACAGATGGTCATTCTCATCTTACAGCCCATCCTCACCACCTATATCACCTATCTGGCGGGCGAATTGGAAAATCTCGCCCTCATTTCGGGCTTCGTCTTTTCCCTCGGCGGCTTTGCCGGGGCTATCGCCGCCCCCGGCTGGGGGTGGCTGGGGCAGCGCCGGGGCTTTTTCCCGGTGATGATCATGGCCTTGACCTTGGCGGGAGTGGCCATTCTCCTGCAGGGCATGATGGGCGCGCTTTACCCCTTCGCCCTCTGTCAATTCATCTGCGGTCTCTTCTTCTGCGGCATCCATCCGTCCATCAACGCCCTCTTAGCCGATCATACCGCCGCGAACGTCAAAGGACGGCTCTTCGGCCTGATGTTCGCGGCCCAGCAGGTAGGCTCCATCGCGGGGCCGATCTTAGGCGGCACCGTCGCCACCTATCTCGGCATGCACTACGTCTTCTATACGGCGGGCTTCATCCTCTTATCCATGGCCGCCCTCCTTCGCTTATCCGGACAAAGGCTCCTGCCTTCGCCCCTCCACCGCTGATCGGGAAAATCATTCATTCACGGCGAAAAAGCCGGAGGCTGCGGCACATTCCGCAGCCTCCGGCTTTTTCGCGCCATGCGTCCCGACGCCCCATATAGTATTCTGCCACGCCGCCTCAGTTCATAAAAACACGGCATCGTCCGCTGCAGCTTCTCTCACAGCGCGAAAAGATCGTTCAGCGCTTCCGACATCGTGGGGTGCGTGTAGATGAAATCGCGCAGCTCCGCCGCTTTGATATCATGATCCATCGCCAGCTTAATGAGATTGATGATCTCATACGCTTCCGGGCAAAGGAGCGCCGCCCCTAATATCCGTCCGCTGTCTTTCTCCAGAATCGCCTTCAAAATCCCCTCTGTCTTTTTCAACACTCGCGCCTTGGGGATCGCCGCCGTCGGCAGCGTGACAACGCGGTAATTGCGCTTTTCCGCCGCCGCTTCCGCTTCGCTCATCCCCACCCGGGCAAAGGGCGGATCAATATAGAGCGCGTAAGAGAACGCCCCGCGGTTGCGCGTCGTCCGGCGACCGTCCCCCGCCATGTCCGACAAGATGATCCGGCTGTCGTCGAGGGAAATATAGGTAAACTGCAAATTGCCGCAAACATCCCCCGCCGCCCAGATATTTTCCACTGACGTCCGCAGGTGTTCGTCCGTCCTGACGGCGCCGCGCTCCGTCAGCTCGATTCCGGCGCGCTCAGCCTGAAGCAGCTCGGTATTCGGCGTGCGGCCGGTGGCGGCGAGGACCACGTCGCCATCGAGAGCTTCTTCACGTCCGTTTTTCGAATAATAGACACGAGCGCCTTCGATTCTTTGGGGCGCAGCCTCCGTGAGAACCGTAATTCCTTTTGCCTCCAGGACCGCCCGAATCGCGGCGGCCATGTCCGCGTCCTCCTTCGGCAGAAAAACCGAACCGTGCTGTAAAATCGTCACCTGACTGCCAAAATTCGCGTACAGGGAAGCAAACTCCAGCCCGATATAGCCGCCGCCGATGATAGTTAAGCGTCGTGGGAGTCGGGTAAGATCCATCATGGTCTCGGAAACGTAAACCAACGGATTGTCCTCTAGGCCCGGAATGTTCGGCAAAGCAGGCCGCGAACCGGTATTGATCACGAATTTTTCCGCCGACAGCACGCGGCTGCCACCACCCGCTGTCGCCACCTCAATCGTGTTTTTATCTAAAAACGACGCTGTGCCGTCGATGACCTCCACGCCGACCTTAACTAACTTATCGTAATTCGCCGCCCGCAGCGCACGAGTCAGTTCCGTCTTCCCGCGCACCGCTTCTTCATAGAACCGCGGCTGTTCCTGTGGCTCCTGCGGCGCAGCCCCAGCTTCCATCACCAACCGCTTCGACGGAATACAGCCGACATTGATACACGTTCCGCCGTACAGGCGCGCGTCTTTTTCAATAAGCGCCACCCGCTTATTTTGGCTCGCCAGCTTACCGGCCAAGGTTTTACCCGCCTTACCAAAGCCAATCACCACCAGATCGTACTTCTCCCCGTTTGGCATGCTCTCCTCACTCCTCGTTGCTCGTGTTAGTCAGGGAAATTATACCAGATAATTTTTGCTCCGCCTATAAGGAGCGGAATATATTTACCGAATCATATTCACGCGGCGCTTTTCCCCCAAAAAAGAACGTGCCCCCGCTCTTCGCTTCAATCCCATAAAAAAAGAGGAAGCCCCCGCTTCCTCTTTTCGTTTCTCAGTGATTAAAAATGTTTTTAACCGCCTGCACGTTGACGTCGCGGTTGAGCTGCGCCAGATAGGTCGTCAGCTTGATGTCCTTGGGGCAGACCTGTACGCAGTTCTGGCTGTTGCCGCAGCTCGTAATGCCGCCCTTTTCCATGAGGGCACTGAGGCGGACAGGCTTATCGTATTCGCCCAGCGGATTGATGTTGAAGAGATACGCCTGCACCACCGGCGCAGGACCCAGGAAGTCGGACTGCGGGCCAAAGTTCGGGCAGGCTTCGAGGCAGCAGCCGCAGGTCATGCAGCGCGAGATCTCGTAGGCCGTTTCCGCCGTGTGGGGGTTCTGCCGCGGCGCTTCATGCACCTTCCAGGAGCCGTCCACATTGATCCAGCCCTGAATTTTTTTCAGGTTCTCGAACATGACCGAGCGGTCGATCATAAGATCGCGAACCACCGGGAACGACCGCGCCGGAGCGAGGTGAATCGGCCATTTGAAGTTATCGACCAAGGCACAGCAGGCTTGACATGCCTTGCCGTTAATGACCATCATGCAGGCCCCGCAGACCTTTTCCAGGCAGTTGCACTCCCAGACCACCGGGGGGACGCGCTTGCCGTCACGGGTAACCGGGTTCTTCTGGATCTCCATGAGCGCCGCCACCACGTTGAGGGACGGATTATAGGGAACGTCAAACTCCTGCGTGTACGGCTTTTCCTCCGGACCGTCCTGACGCTCGATGACAAAGGTGACGTATTTCGGTTTTTGTTCTGCCATTCCAGTAGCCTCCCTCATTCTTTCTTCGCAACAGCGTAGTTACGCGCCCGCGGCTTGATAAGCGAATGATCGAAATCCTCATAAGTGATGATGGGTTCCTCGGTCTTCGGATCGTAGTCCGCGATGGTAATCTTCATGAACCGTTCATCGTCCCGGTTGGGGAATTCCCGCTTAAAGTGCGCCCCCCGGCTTTCATCCCGCAGGCGGGCGGCGCGGGTGACGATGAGGGCGTAGAGGATCATGTTCCGCAGCTGGCGAGTGAACATGGCCTCTTGATTGGCCCAGTGACCATGGTCGGTGAGGCCGATGTTATCCCAACGCGCCAAGATCTTTTTGACTTCGTCGAAACAGTAGTCAAGATCCTTATTGATACGCTCAATGGTGACGTATTTGTTCATCAGGCGACCCAGCTCCTGATGAAGCTCGTGGGCGTTCTCCGCCCCTTCCATCTTGAGAATCTTCTCAAATTCGTCGACACACTCGAGCCGGGCCGCCTCGAGCTCCGCCTCGGTGAGTTCGGAGCCGCGCTCGCCCTCGTTTGCCCATTTGATGCACTCGGGCCCTACTACCGTGCCGGAATAAGCGGCCGAGAGGAGGGAGTTGGCGCCGAGACGGTTCGCTCCGTGGTACTGGTAGTCGCACTCGCCGGAAGCCATCAGCCCCGGAATATTCGTATGGTGCAGACGGTCGACCCAAAGCCCCCCCATGGAATAATGGACGGAAGGATAGATCAGCATCGGTACCTTCCGCGGATCCTGCCCCATGAATTCCGAATACATTTCCAGGATGCCGCCTAATTTATGCTCTAAATAATCGGCCGGGATGTGCGAAAGGTCAAGGTAGACCTTGTTTTCGCCGTCTACGCCGAGGTGCTGGTTCACGCAGACATCGTAAATCGCGCGGGACGCCACGTCGCGGGGGACGAGATTCCCGTAGGCGGGATACATCTCCTCTAAGAAGTACCACGGTTTGCCGTCCTTGTAGACCCAGATGCGCCCGCCTTCGCCGCGGCAGGCCTCGGACATGAGCCGGTTCTTGTCGGTACCGGGGATGGCCGTCGGATGGATCTGGATAAACTCCGGGTTGGCGATGTGCGCCCCCTGCTGGTAGACGGCGGAGATGGCCGATCCGTTGCAGATCGTCGACGCCGTGCAGAGGCCGAATACCTGCCCCGGCCCGCCGGTGGCCAGGATCACGGCGTCTGCCGTGAAGGCTTTGATCTCCATAGAGTTCATGTTCTGGGCCACCATGCCCCGGCAGACGCCTTCCTGATTGCGGATGATCTTGATGAACTCCCAGAAGACGAAGTTCTTTACCATGCCCTTTGTTTCCCACTTGCGCACCTGCTCGTCGAGCGCGTAGAGAAGCTGCTGTCCCGTCGTCGATCCGGCAAACACAGTGCGCTTATTCTTCTGCCCCCCGAAGTTTCGGAGATCGAGAACGCCCTCCGCCGTGCGGGTAAACGGCACGCCCATACGGTCGAACATCTGGATGATCTCCGGCGCCGCTTCGCACATGCCCTTGACGGCCACCTGATCCGCCAGGAAGTCGCCGCCGTAAACGGTATCGTCGAAATGCTCGTAGATAGAGTCATGCTCCCCCTTCGTATCCATGCAGGCGTTTATACCGCCCTGGGCGCACAGCGAATGAGAGCGCTTATAGGGACAGTAGGAAAAGATCCACGCCTCGCTCCCGGCTTCACAGACCTTAAGAGCCGCCATCAGGCCGGAAATCCCGCCGCCTACAATGAGAATGCGATGTTTTTTGACTTTAGCCAATTAAGTTCTCTCCTTTTCCAGTCAGATGAGATAGACGGCCATGAACGCCAGAGAAATCAGGCAAAGAAACGCGCACAGCGCCATGCTGAGAGCGTTGATCACCTTCTGAATCCGCGGTCCTTTAGCGATGCCCCAGGTCATGCAGAAGGTCGTTATGCCGTTACAGAAGTGGAAAATCGCCGCCCACATGCCGATGAGATAAAGCACCCAGACGACCGGGTTGCTGAAATAGCTATCCAGAAGCTGGAAGGAGATGTGGGTACCGCCGCCCTTGACGAGGACACGTAAATAAAAGACGTGCCATGCCAGAAAGACAAGCAAATACCAAGCGGTCAGGCGCTGAAGCCAGAACTGGATATTATTGAGATACGGATAGCTCTGCGGATTATTTTTTGCCTGCCAGGCGATGTATATCCCGTAGAGCGCGTGAAAGAGAAACGGCGTGGCCACCAGCCCGATCTCCAACGGGAGCATGATGAACCAGGGAATGGACGCCAACAGGTCAACCGCGGAGTTAAACGACGCCGGGCTGATGAGGACACGGGCGTTTGTCAGGATATGTTCCAGCAAAAAGCCTCCCAGACAGACCAGCCCGCACAAAGAATGCGCGCGGCGCAGATAAAATGTCACATTATACATGCTAAGCCTCCTCAAGATTTGCTGTCCGAAGCGCTGCCGGCCGGTCGGCCAACCGCGGCCTCGGAAATAAATTAAAGCTGCCGGTAAGGCTTCTGCCCGATCTCGTAAAAGTTATTGCCCTCGGAGTCAATGACGACGATGGCGGGGAAATCCTCCACCGTAAGCGCGGCCAAAGCTTCCGGCCCCAGCTCCGGATAGGCGATAACCTCATACTTCTTGACGGACTTAGCGATGAGCGCCGCCGCGCCGCCGACCGCGGCAAAATAGGTGACGCCGTTCTTCTTCATGGACTCGATAACTTCGGGCTTTCTGGAGCCTTTGCCGATCATGCCCTTGATCCCCTGATCGAGCATCGTCGGTGTATAAGCGTCCATACGCCCCGAAGTCGTCGGCCCCGCCGAGCCGATGGGATCTCCGGGCTTCGCCGGGGTCGGCCCCAGATAGTAAACGATCTGATCATGCCAGTCGATAGGGAGCTTCTCCCCGCGGCTCAGCGCCTCGGTCATGACCTTATGCGCCGCGTCGCGGGCGCTGTAAATAATGCCCGTGATGAGGACGCTGTCCCCGGCCTTGAGCTTGCGGGACTGTTCTTCCGTCAGCGGCGTCCGGATACGAATTTTCTCTGCCATAATACGATTTCTCCCCCTCTCAAATTGTCCGCGACGCATGACGACATGCGTGACAGCAGATCGTAACGGCCACCGGCAGACCGGCGATATGGGTCGCCCCCCACTCGATGTGGACGGCGAGTGCCGTCGTGGTGCCGCCAAGCTGCGGCCCGATTCCCGTTTTATTGATCATTTCAAAGAGCTCTTCTTCCAGCTTCGCATAGTTTGGATCGGGGTTATGCTCGTCGCAGCGGTGCAAAAGCGCCCTCTTCGACATGTACGCCGCCTTGTCCATGGTGCCGCCGACACCGATGCCGACGACCATCGGAGGACATGGATTGCAGTCCGCGTGCTTGATAATACGCATGACCGCGGCTTTCACTCCCTCCACGCCATCCGCCGGCACGAGCATTTCAAGCCCGGACTTATTCTCGCTCCCGAAGCCCTTCGGCGCGATGGTCATGTGAATCTTATCGCCCGCCACGAGCTGCGTATAAATGACCGCCGGGGTATTGTCCTTCGTGTTGACGCGGTTAAAGAGCGGCTCGGCGACTACGGATTTTCTAAGATACCCTTCCGTGTAGCCCTTGGCCACCCCGGCGTTGATAGCGTCGTCCAAAAGCCCGCCCTCAATATGAACGTCCTGCCCCACTTCTACGAACACAATAGCCAGCCCCGTGTCCTGACAGTAGGGACGATCCTCCGCTTTGGCGATCTCGGCGTTTTTGATGATCTGGTCAAGAACATCGCAGCCTACCGGCGACTTTTCGGTTGCCCGGCCTTTTTTCAAAGCCTCGTAGACATCCTCCGGCAGGTAGTAGGCCGCCTCCTTACATAGTTCGGACATGACCTCGGTGATCGTGTCGGTTTTAATTGTACGCACCCCAAAAACCTCCTTTATTCGTGCATAAAACCACCGGAACAAATCTTATAAATATATTAGATATTCGCCCTGAAAATTCCTGCTGATTCCCAGAAATTTATTCATATTTTAAGGAAATTTTTTCAATTCCTACCAGATAAATAAACATTCAAAAGTTTCGCCATTTCCCGGAGCGCGTTGCCCCGATGGCTGATTTTATCCTTTTCCTGAAGCGTCAGCTCGGCCATTGTTTTATTTTCTTCTATATAAAAGTAAGGATCATAGCCAAAGCCGCCGACGCCACGCGGCTCTTTTTTCACCGTACCCTGACAGCTTCCTGACGCCAACAGCAAGCGTCCGTTAGTGTCGACAAACGCCAGCACGCAGCGGTATGCCGCCGCCGACTGCGCCCGCCCCACGCGCGTTAATTCACTGAGAAGCTTGGCGTTATTCGCCGCGTCGTCGGCATGATAACCCGCGAAGCGCGCCGAATAGACTCCCGGCGCGCCGCCAAGCGCCTCAACCTCCAGCCCCGAATCATCCGCCAGGCAGGCGACACCCGTCGCCTGCATATAAAACCGCGCCTTAATTTCGGCGTTCGCAGCGAACGTCTCCCCGTCTTCCACCGCATCCGGCAGACGGCCGAAGGAGGCGAGCGCCACCAGTTCCACGGGAAGCTCCCGAAACGCCATCGTCATCTCCCGGATCTTGCCGGGATTTTTCGTCGCCACCACGATTTTTTTCATCGCCGCTTCGCCTCTCCCTTCACCGCGCCAATGCGCCAGTCCAGCGCCTGCCCCAAAATGTCCTTTTCGTAAGAGATCAGCTGATCGCCGCCTGCCTCGGCAAGTGAAAGGAGCGCCGCCAACTCGTCGCGGCGAAACGGCCGGCCTTCACCGGTTCCCTGTATCTCAACAAACTCGCCGCTCCCCGTCATCACGACGTTCATATCGGCAATCGCCCGGCTATCCTCCTCGTAACAAAGGTCAAGGATCGGCTCGCCGGTTTCACTGACGCCTACGCTGACCGCCGCCAGAAAATCCTTCACCGGGAACGTCTTATCCGGCGGAATAATATCAGATAAAGCCAGTACCAGCGCCACGAAACTCCCGGTCACCGCCGCCGTCCGCGTCCCGCCGTCCGCCTGAATGACATCGCAGTCCAGGATCACCGACCGCTCGCCCAGCGCTTTAAGATCCAGAACCGACCGCAAGGAACGGCCGATTAAGCGCTGAATCTCCTGCGTCCGGCCGCTTTGTCTCCCACGCGCGGCCTCCCGTGTCGTCCGTTCCGCCGTTGCCGACGGCAAAAGCGCGTATTCCGCCCGCAGCCAGCCGACGCCCGTGCCACGCTGGAACACCGGTACACGATCCTCGATCGACGCCGCGCATATGACCTTCGTATTCCCCATTTCAATCAGCACCGATCCCGCCGGATAGCGCTGGAAATATTTTGTAATCTTTACCCGCCGCAGCTCATCAGCGGCTCGTCCGTCCATTCTACGCAAAATCTCATCTCCTCCAACCAAAAAGTGACTGGCGGACAATGAACAGCCTTGCCGCCCCATTCATTGTCCGCCAGTCACCCGCTTCCCTTTACCAACACGCTATTCGCCTTCGTTTCCGGCAAAGCGCCCGGTTTTATTGCTCCTGATACTGCCGAAATTTTTTTAAGATCACGATAGGCGTCTTTT
>CAJPUA010000025.1 GCA_905373705.1 uncultured Schwartzia sp.
GCGGCGCTGGCGGGCGGCGAGGCGGTAGCAGCGCGCTCGAAAGTGTCCGGCGTCGTGCGGGAAACACGCGTGCGGGTTGGCGACCGGATAACTTCAGGAGCGGTCGTGGCGCGTATTGAAAAGATAAGGAAATAAATTGAAATAAAACGCGGCTAATGAAACGGTTGGCAAAATAAATGAGGTGAGAATTTTTGTATAAATTCATGAAACGTATCCTGACCGTCTTGACGGTATCAGTGTCTCTGTATCTGAATAGTCCCGTCGCAGCGGCGATGCCGGATATTCTGCCTCTGGCGGAGGTAACCGCGGGAATGGAAGGCACGCTCTATACGGTCGTCGATCCATCCGGAGATATTGTGAGCTTTGACGCGGAAATCCTCGGCGTGTACCAGACGGACGGCAGTTCTTTGCCATATATTATCGCCCGCAGCGAGGGCGCTTTTGCCGATACGGATGGCGGTCTTATGCAGGGAATGAGCGGCAGTCCGGTCTATGTCGACGGGCTGTTGATCGGGGCGGCGTCGGCGACGCTCAGCAACATGAATCCGCATACGTTTCTGACCGCGCCGGACGGCGCAGAAAAAAGCGGCGGAGCGTCCGCGGGCTCGGCAGATAAACCGGCCGAAACGATTCGTCTGCTTGATATGGCACGCCCTAAACAGGATAAAGAATCTCCGGCGCAAGGAGAAAAAGGCGGCGTTGGAATAGGAGATGAACCGGCGGAAGAAGGGGAAACGTCAGATAAACCGGCGACACCGCCCGAGAATACAGCGGACGAAGAAAAGCGAGCGACGGAAAATCCGGCTGCAGAGGAAGAATCTCCGGCTATCTCGGAGCAGAAGCCGGGTGCGGAAACAAAAGCGGCGGTTTCCCGGGCGGGCATAGATTTACGCTCGGCAGTCTTTGTGAGCGGCTTTGATAAGGAAGCGCGGTTTATGCTCCAGAAAAAGCTCGACCCGATGGGGCTTCACGTCATCGCGGCGAATGGCTTGGGCGGCGGCAGTTATTCTACCGCCTACGACGCTGCATTGGAACCTGGGGCGGCCGTCGGCGCGGCGCTGGCTTACGGTGATTTTGCCATGACGGCTATCGGTACGGTCACTGCCGTTGATGATAACCGGATATTGGCCTTTGGCCATGAGTTTTTGCATCGTGGCAACGTAAATTATTTTATGACCGACGCGCGGATTCTGGGCATGGTCAATGGTGTCAGCGACGGGCAAAAGCTCGGGATCGGCACGCAGGTTATCGGGCGCTTCAACCAGGACCGGGAGGCCGGGATCGCGGGAATTGTGGGGTCATTTCCTATGGTCGTGCCGCTGAAGGTGACGGTGGCGGATAAAACGCTTCGTCAAGACCGGACGTACACCTCAGCCATCGCTTACGATGAGGACTTTTTGCCGGTATTGACGGCAGTAGCTTCTTATTCGGCGCTGGGACGGACAATGGATCATAAGAGTAAAGGGACGGTAAAAGTTCATTTTGCCGTTCGTACGAACGCCATGACGGGCGGCATCGTTGAGCGGACGAATATGTATTACGCGGAAAACGACGTAGGGCAGATCGCTTTCGGCGAGCTGGCGCAGGCCATGAACCTTATTTGCTCGGATACGGAGCGCGAAGCGGACGTTTACGACGTTAAGGTTAAGGTTGAGTCCGAAGGGGAGCGGCGCACGGCGTCGCTTTTGACGGCGATTCCCGATAAGCCCGAGGTTCGTCCCGGCGAGACGGTAAATTTCAAGGTTACATTGAAGCCGTACCGGGAGGATAAAATTACCGTGACCATCCCTTTTAATGTGCCGGAAGAACAGCCGGACGGCCCCTTACATCTGGAGGTTCATGGCGGCGGGCTAGCGCTTTTGGAGAATCTTTTGGCGGCTTTACAGGCGGCGAACGAGGCAGAGCCGGCAGTATCCGACGAGGACCGCGCGATGACGACGGAGAACCGCTTGCGCGACCTCGTGGAAGCGCCCGCCAATAACGAAATTGTCATTGAGCCGGGTCCCGGCCCTGTGCCGACCGAAGAGGAGCAGGAAAAAGCGATTCGCGAGGCGATCCGCCGCCAGGAAGAATTGGCTGCCGCCGCTGAGGACGGAACGGCGCCGAAACGTAAACCGGACGACGAGAAGAAAAAGCCCCTGCAGGCGAAGCTTGCCACCGACTACGTTATCGATAATCACATTTCGGCAACCTTGGAGATCAATAAAAAGGCGAAATAAAGATCGCGTAGCTTTCGTCGGATACGGGTAAAGTTGTTGGTTCGCATGAAGAGAATAGGTCAGGTAGAAAAGACGACTGACGTTTCCATAGAAAAGGGAACAGCCGCACGCAACAGACGCGCGGCTGTTCCCTTTTTTGCTAAAGATTGCGGCGTAAATCGAAATTCAGCCGCAGCCTTCCTTGGGGAATTTTCGCAAAGGGCTCTTTGTATTTGTTATATGTTTGATAAACCTACAAAAGCGACTGCCCGACGATGAGCGACAGCTTCCATCTTATGGCATAAGGGGAAGCGGCGCGCCGAGAGCGGTAATGGAGCCGTCCGCGGTGATGAGGAAAGCGGACGCGTCTGGGGGAAGGAGCGCCGCGCCGTCGCCGCCGAGGATAAAGAGGATGGTGGAAAGAATATCGGAGGAAAGACCGACGTTCGGATCCGTGTCGGGCAAAACGAGGACGGCGCCCGCTATACCATTTTCTGTCGGCCAGCCGGTGCGGGGATCGATGATGTGATGATAGCGCCGCCCGTCCGCAATAAAGAAATGTTCGTAGTCGCCGGAGCTCGCGAGCAGCGCTCCGGTGAGGGGAAGGACGCCCAGGCGGGCGGGCGGCTTTTGGCGAGGGTGTCGCAGCGCGATCTGCCACGGCTTTTGCGCGGGGTTTTGCCCGACAGCGCAGAGGGAGCTTTCGCCGAGGCTGATGAGACCGTTTTTTATGTGATGGGCGGTGAAAATGCGGCGCACTTCATCAAGCGCCAGCCCCTTTGCTGCGCCGCCAGGGTCGACGGCCATGCCCGGCTCCAGCAGCCGGGCATGACCATCGGGCGTGAGCTCGAGCTTTTGCCAATCGACGAGGGCACGCGCCTCCCGAACGGCGTTTTCGTCGGGGACGGATTGCCGGGCGATCGCTTCGCGCCAGAGCCGGCTCAAGGGGCCGATGGTGATGTCCCAGGCGCCGTCCGTTCGGGCGGAGTATGCCTGTGAAATTTCGAGCAGGCGGAGCGTTTCCAGGGCGATAGCGACAGGATCACCGCCCGCGGCGGCGTTGAGCCGGGCGATATCGCTCTCAGGATTGGCGGCGTCAAAGAGCGCGTCCAGTGCGCGCAGCCGAGCTGCACTCTCATCGAGCGCCGCCGCGGCTTCTTCGCCTTCGGCGCGGAGGGTGACGACGGTGCCGAGCGCCAGCATGTGCCGGACGAGGGGGGCGGGAGAATTTACCGCGGCGGGAGCGGATTGGCGTTCCCTAAGAGGCGGCGGATCCGGCGAAAGGAGCGCGCAGCCCGCGGTGAGGAAAAAAAGCGCCGATAAAGCAAGAGCCGGGAGAAATCCGCGCTGCCGAAGCCTTTTCCGGGGAATAGGGCATGTTTTTTTCAGCCGCTGGTAAATTTTAAAAATAAAGAAGAGCATGTGAATATCTCCTTGAAAAGGGGCGCGGATAGCGCCGGGAAAGATATTGACAGTGATTTTGCCTTGTACTATAATGAGAAATGTTCTTGATAAGGATGTCAATTTCGTTCCATAATATTATTATAGTGTGCCGGGCGCGCTCAGGCAACCGGTACGATATAGGAGGTTTTGTTGTTGAACGTCATAGAAGCTTTTCAGCGGGGCGGTCCGGTAATGTATCTGCTGCTCCTCTGCTCATTGAGCGTGGCGGCCATCGCGATCGACCGCTTCCTTTTTTATCGGCGGGCGCAGGCGGGCAGTAAGGAACTGCTGGAGCGCATGGCGGCGGTTCGCGGAAACGAGTTCCTGGCGCTTTCCAGCGAGGCGAATGACAGTGTGACGGCGTTTCTTTTAAAGGCCGGAGTCAAGGCGGCGCAAGGCAGCGGCGATGTGATCCTCGCCGTCGAGTCGGCGTACAGTGAGGCGGCGATGGAGCTTCGCGCCCGGCTCAACTACCTGTCGATGATCGTGACGATGGCGCCGCTTCTGGGGCTTTTGGGGACGATTTTCGGCATGATCGAGTCCTTTAATGTGTTTAGTCTGTCGGCAGAGGAACCGCTGGCGATCACCGGCGGGATCGGCGAGGCGCTGACCGCCACAGCGTTCGGGCTGTGCGTGGCGATTTTCGCCCTTGTCGTGCATACGGTTTTTGCCCAACGGCTCGATCATATTCTGGCGATAATGGACCGGGCGTCAGCGGTGACGCTCTCGGCACTGCGCGCTGGCAATGGGGATGATCGCCATGCGGCGTGATTATCGCGTCGTCAAAGAGCCGACGGTCATGATTATTCCCATGATCGATATCATGCTGTTTCTGCTGGTCTTTTTCATGATCAGCACGATCTACATGGTACAGGCGAATACCCTGCCGGTCAATCTCCCGGCGGCCGCTGCGGCGCGACGGGAGACCCGTCCCCGGATTGTAGCCGTCACGGTGCAGGCGGACGGTACGGTGCAGTATGAGCGCGATTCTGTACGAGTGACGGAGCTTTCAGCGCGTGTCCGGCAGGCGTTGGCGAATGACGCGGAGACGGTGTTTGTTCTGCGCGGGGATAAGGCGACGACTTACGATCATATTGTGGCGGTGCTTGACGTACTGAAGCAGTGCGGCACACGCCACGTTTCTATCGCGACGGAGCGCAAAGGGGGGCAGTAAGATGAATTACCCCAGTCACTGGCGCTTGGCGTACCTGTTGGCGTTTTTCTTTCATTTATGGGCGTGGCTGTTCGTCAGTCTGGCGCTGCCGCATCTTACGCTGTCCATGGCGCAGCCGGAGCCGGTGCAGGAGCTGGAATGGGCGCCGGATCTGCCGCCGGGCGAGGGCGATACTGCCGAGCCGGCGGCCGCTGGTTTACCGGCGGGGCCGGTTCTGCCGCAAGATGCGATAGCCGAGGCGGAGGATACGGACGCGCCGCCTCCGGAGGACACGGAAACGCCCCTCGAGGAAGAGACGCCGATTGTAGCGGAAGACGCGGCGGCGGCGATCGCTCAACTCAAAAAAACGGAGCAGGAAGGGAAAGACGACGGCAAGGGTCATACCATCATTATTCGCGGAGGAGGCGGCGGACAACAGATGGGCGAGAACGCCAAGCTGGTGAAGCCCTTTTATCCCGCGCCGGGCGTGGTATCCTTCGGCGGACGGGTAAGCGTTTCGGCGCGTATCGGTAAAGACGGCCGCATCAAAGAGACGAAGATCATGGTCACTTCGGGACGTCCCCTGGTTGACGCAGTGGCGATGTCCTGCGCCCGGAAATGGGTGTATAAACCCGCTACCGACCAGCACGGACAGCCTATGGAGTGCAACGCGATCATCAGTATCCCGTTCACTCGGCACGCGCCTTGAAGATAATTGATGAGCGCAGGGCGCGAGGGGATAATTACCTTCCTGCGGCATATTCTTTAATTGGGAGAAAATCCTGTCTTGACGGGCGGTAGCTTTTGTTTTATGATGGTATTGAGAATGAAAATTGATTAAAATTGTTGATGATAGAAAGGGGCGGGTCTGGTGCGCTTTTTGCTGAGTTTTCTGCTGGCGGTGGCTTTCTTCTGCCCTCTTTCTCCAGCTCAGGCGGCGCAGACGTGGGAGCAGGTAGGTCAGCATATCCACGAGGCGACGGCGGCAGCGATGGAGAAATACGCGGCGGGCGACGTGGAAGGCGCCAAAAAGGGCGTTAACGACGTTTACTACGCGATTTATGAGAAAGACGGCTTAGAGATGACGATCCGTAACACGGTGGCGGCAAAGAACGCTAACCTGACGGAATATCAGTTCAATAAGCTGAAGAAAGCGATGAGCGAAGGCCGGCCGTTAAATGAAGTGCAGGCCGAAGCGGACAAGGTGCTGGAAATGATCGATTTCGATATCGGCATCCTGTCACGAAAAGGCGGACCAAGCGGCGGCTGGGCGTCCTTCTGGCCGGCGTTCGTCATCCTGCTGCGCGAAGGGGTCGAAGCGATTCTGGTGCTGGTCGCTATCATCGCATATTTAAATCGGGCGGGGCATCTGAAGTATCTCAGCACCGTCTATAACTGGGCAATCGGCGGCATCGTCGCCAGCTTTGCTACGGCGTATATTTCGTCGGTACTGCTTGAGTCGGCGCAGACCGGGGCGAGCCGTGAGCTCATAGAAGGCGTTACGGCGCTGATCGCGGTCGTGGTGCTGCTCTCGACGAGTGCCTGGATGAGCAGTAAAGCGCAGGGCAACGAATGGAAGAAATATATCGAAGGCATGGTCGCGGGGACAATTTCCACGGGCAAGCTCCGGGCACTGGGATTCGCGGCATTCCTCGCGGTTTACCGCGAGGGGGCGGAGGTCGTCCTTTTTTATCAAGCGCTATTTAATAACGCGGCAGGGGATATCGAGATGATCTGGCTGGGATTTGCCGCCGGGTGCGTGGTGTTGGCGCTGCTGTTTTTCCTTATCCAGCGAGGGGCGCTCCGTATCCCGCTGCGGCCGTTCTTCCTGGCGACGAGCGCCCTCATGTTTGTGCTGGCGGTGAGCTTCACCGGCGGCGGTATTGAGGCTTTACAGGAGGCTGGCGTGGTCAGTATGACCCTTGTAGAAGGAATTCCCGTGCCGACCATCGACCTCTTGGGTATTTATCCTACTTATGAAACGCTGGTTCCGCAGCTTGCTTTGATTCTGGCGGCGGTGATCGCGGTTTTCTATAAGCGGCGGCCGAACGTATCGGCAGCTTGATAAAAATTTTTGTTAGGAGGGTTTTATTTATGAAGACTTTTGGTCTTAAAAAGTTGAAGATGGCGCTGGCCATCGGGACGTGCGCGGCGGCGCTGACGGCTTTCGGCGCTCCGGCGCAGGCAGCGGGCTTCCAGGAGTATCCGATCGGAGATACCCAGGAGGACACGACGAACCATTTCAATGTGGCGCTGGTTTATTTCCAGCCGATCGAGATGCTTCCGGCGGGCATGATGCTCAGCCCGGATCAGTCGGATATCCACATTGAGACGGATATTCACGCTACCGAGGGCAACGACACCGGCTTCGGCGTGGGCGAGTGGATCCCGTACCTGACGGTACACTACAAGTTCACGAAGCGCGAGACGGGCGAAAGCATTGAAGGCGTGTTCATGCCGATGAATGCTGACGACGGCCCGCACTACGGCGCGAATGTCAAGATGCTGGGCGCCGGCACCTATGACTGCGATTTTTATATCGACAGCCCGACGCGCATGAATTACGGTCTGCACGTTGACAAGGAAACGGGCGTCAAGGGTCGTCTCTGGGAAGAGCCGGTTCATATGCACTGGGTCTTTGAGTACGTCCCCCGGCACTGGTAATACGACAATTAAACGAGGCGGAGCGGTGGCGGCGTAGCGCAGTCATGGTTTCGCGCCCGCGAATGAATCAGAAAGTGGAGAGTGAAGGGGGAAAGCCTATGGCTTTAATTCGTCATTCTCCATTTTTCCATAAGTGAGGACGGAGGCTTATGATACAGTTATTTTTGCGACAGATGGTTCCGGCGATGGAGCAGGGGGTCATGCTGACCGTGCCGCTGGCGATTCTGCTGGCGCTTATCTCCAGCCTGCCGGAGGCGGGGCTTCGGCGAAAATTCTGGCGCGCGATGAAGTGGGGCGTTTTTGTGTCGCTGTTCTTCGCGGTAGTTAAGACGGGGACCCGTCAGGCAGTGAGCCGCGAGGGATTTGAGGGAGTGGCGATTTTTGCGTCCCTTTTGAGCGAGATCTCGCTTTTAGCGCTTCTGGCGCGCCCCGCAGCGGCGGCAGCGCGGATGCGGCTCATTGGCGTTGCGTCGGTGGTGCTGGTTATCTCGCTGTGGGCGTATCATGGTCTGGAGCTTTGGCTGATGCCGGTCAGCATCGCGATTTCGGCAACAGGCGAGTTTTTCACCCTTGACGTCCTGGCGAAATCACTGGGGTACGGCGCAGGGCTTCTGCTGGGATTTTTGAGCGGGTATCTCGTCTATAAAGCTTCGGCGGCGCTCTTTTACGGGCGGCTCCTTTTCGTCTATGCAGTGCAGGTGGCGGGCTGTATTGTGCAGCAGGGCATCTATCTTATTCAGATCCTCATGATTCGGCACATTGTCAGCGGGGCGGCGCTGATGAGCGTCATGGCGCCGCTTATTGACAATCAGCGGCTCGTCATTTTTCTGATTTTCTTTGTGACCCTCGTCGTTCCGGTGACGCAGTTTTTGCAGCCCCGGCCGGTGCGCCCGGCGGACGCCAATCCCGCGCAGTACCGCAAGCTCCTGGCGGCGGCGAAGCATAAGCTGCGCTGGGGAAGCGGCGTCGTCGCCGCGCTTTTTGTGATGGTGCTCTTATCGAGCGTGGGATACAGCTTCGCCAATAAAAAAGAGGAGTTGGTGCCGGCGGTGCCGATTCAGGCGGAGAACGGGTACGTCCGCGTGCCTTTGGAAGACGTCGGCGACGGTCATCTTCACCGTTACGTCTATCGCACGGAGAATTCGACGATGGTGCGCTTCATCATCATTAAGAAGGGCGGCTCCGCATACGGCGTGGGGCTTGACGCTTGCGAGGTTTGCGGGCCCACGGGCTATTACGAGAGAGATGATCAGGTCATCTGCAAGCTGTGCGACGTCATCATGAACAAGGCGACGATCGGGATGCCGGGAGGCTGTAATCCGGTCCCGGTGAAGTACGATGTGGACAGCGGGACGATCCGCAT
>CAJPUA010000026.1 GCA_905373705.1 uncultured Schwartzia sp.
TTCTCTATGTTACCCTATGCCACCCTTTTCGTCAAGTCTTTTTTTAGAAAATTTTACTCTTTGGCGCGGATTTTTTGGTTCCCGCGGGAGAACCTTCGCTATGTTATAATATAATGGAAAGCATTTATTTTTATACCAATATCCTTCTGCCATATTTCTGTCACATGTCCGCGTTAGTTTGGGGAGAATTCATTCAGCAAAGGGAGGCGCGCTATGCGGCAAATGCTTATCGCCGATGATAATCAGGCGATCATTGATATTTTGACGGCTTTCGCGGCGAAGGACGGCTGGCAGGTGACAGCGGTAAACGACGGAGATGCGGCGCTGGCGGCAGGACGAACGGGGCGTTTTGATGTTATCCTGCTGGATGTGATGCTGCCAAAACGCGACGGGTTTTCCGTCTGCCGCGCCTTGCGAACGGCGCTGGATGTTCCTATCCTGATGATTACCGCCAGAGGCGAGGATTACGACCGTATCATGGGGCTCGATACCGGCGCCGATGATTATATCGTCAAGCCATTTTCCGCCGCCGAGGTCATGGCGCGGGTGCGGGCGGTGCTGCGCCGCCTGGAACGTTCCGCAGCTCCCGCCGCGCGAACGCTGACCCGCGGCAGTCTGACCCTGCTTTTGGATGAGGAACGAGTGCTGATCGCCGGGCAGGCAATTATACTGACAAAAAAAGAGTTTGATATTCTTTGTCTCTTAGCGGAAAATAAATCCCGGGTCTTTTCCCGGGATCATTTACTGGAAAGCTTGTGGGGCTATGATTACGAAGGCGATACCCGCACCGTCGATACCCACATCAAGCGCTTGCGCGCCAAATTGGCGAAGGCTTTGCACCCCGACTGGGAGATCCGCACGGTTTGGGGCGTCGGCTACGCATTCGAGGTGATCCCATGAACAGCGTTTTACAGCGCCGTTTTATCGCTTACTGCGCCGCTGCGCTGGTGACATTTGCGCTCGTTTTCGGGGGGATTTTTGAGTGGCGGCTGCGCGTCTACACACGAGAAGCCGCCGCGGCTGATCTTATCCGTCATGCCGAGGCGGTCGCAGCCTTGCTTTCTTCCGATGATAATGATGTGCCTTCTGAAGCAGCCCCGCAAAAGAACATCCGGGGACGCGGCGCAGGCTGTCGCCCTATGATGCAAGGACGCGGCGCCGCCCCCCACCATTTTGAACAAAGCGGCATGAACCGAGGACATGCTTACTGCCGTCAAGTCGTGGATGGCACCGCGGCGAACGGTCTCTACCTGCGCCAACTTGAACCGTTAGCGGGGGGAGCTGTCTGGCTCGTCGACCGTGAAAGCCGCACGATTACCCTCTACGGGGACGCCGCCGGCACGTCTTTCGACGAGCTTCCGGATGCCGCCGAAGCGCTTCTCGATACGGTATTTGCGGGAGGAACCGCCGCCAGTCAGGCCTTCGATCCCCTCCTTGACGCCCCATCCGTCACCGCCGGCGCGCCTATTCGAAACGCGACGGGAGACATCACCGGCGCGGTGCTTCTTCACCGCACCCTCAGCACGGCCCAGGAGAGCGAACGCCACGGCCGGCAGCTGCTTTTAGCCGCCGCCGTCACCGCCTTTCTGCTGGCGCTGGGGCTATCTTTTCTCTTAGGCCGACGCTTTCTCCGCCCCCTTGCCCGCATGGAGAAAACCGCCGCCGCGCTCGCCGAAGGCGATTACAGCGCCCGCACAGGCGTCGTGCAAAGCGACGAGGTCGGCTCCTTAGCCGAGAGTCTCGACGCCCTCGCCTTGCGCCTTGCCCACGCTGGCGAGGAAAGCGCCCGCCTCACACAAATGCGGCAGGATTTTCTCGCCAGCGTTTCCCACGAGCTGCGCACGCCGCTCACCGTCCTGCGCGGCTCCCTCGACCTCCTCGCCGCCGGACTATGCCGGAGCGAAGAAGAACGTCAACGCTATCTTGCCCAGATGGCGGAAAATGTCCGTCAGCTGGAACGGCTCGTCGGCGATCTCTTTGAATTGACCCGGCTGCAAAACATGGATTTTCGCATAGAAAAATCCCCCGCCAGCGTTACCGACGCTCTGACCGACGCCATCCGGTCCGCCCGGCGTCTCGCCGCGCCGCGCGGCGTTGCCATCTCCTGTCCGGCGCTGCCGCCCATTATCCTAGACGCAGACTATGGCCGTCTGCGGCAAATGTTTTTGATTGTCCTCGACAACGCCATTAAGTTCTCCTCTGACGGCGCGGCGGTCGAAGTCAGCGCCGCCATGGATAAAACAGGCTGGCGCGTCACGGTGCGCGACTACGGCTGCGGGATCGCGCCGGAAGAACTGCCGCATATTTTCGAGCGGTTCCACCGGCAGACGGGGAGCGCAAATTCCGGCGGCACCGGCCTTGGTCTGGCCGTTGCCCAAGCGATCGCCGCGCGCCACGATATTACCATCACCGCCGCGAATCCGGCAGACGGCGGCGCATGCTTTACCTTCCACGGAACGACGCCTCCCAAGGCGCCCGACTAAGCCGGCTTTTCTCCGCACCTAAAGAAATTTATCCCCCCGGATAGCATTTCCATATACGTGCCCCCGTTTTTTCCCGCCGGCAGATATGCTATAATATGGACACTTACCTATTTCGCCCGCCAGGCGGAGCGAAATCCTCCCACGATGGGGAATCAAAAGGAAGCAGGGAGCAATTTTATGATCGAACTTTCCCATATCGAAAAGACGTATAACGGCCCCGACGGCCCCGTTCCGGCGCTCAAGGGGATCGACCTTACGGTCGAGAACGGCGAAATATACGGCATTATCGGCCTGTCTGGAGCGGGTAAATCAACGCTCATTCGCTGCATCAATCTTTTAGAGCGGCCCACGAGAGGGCAGGTCGTCGTCGACGGTAAGGATCTTACCGCGATGAACGCCCGCGAGCTGCGCGCGGCGCGGCAGAACATCGGCATGATTTTCCAGCATTTCAATCTCTTGACCTCGGCGACGGTGTACGACAACATCGCGTTTCCGCTCCGCCTCGCTGACACGCCGGAGGAAAAAATCCGCGCTAAAGTCGAGCCGCTGCTCACCCTGGTGGGACTTTCTGACAAAGCCCACCAATATCCCTCGCAGCTTTCCGGCGGGCAAAAACAGCGCGTCGGCATCGCCCGGGCGCTGGCAAACGATCCGAAGGTGCTGCTGTCCGACGAAGCCACTTCGGCGCTCGACCCGCAGACGACGAAAGCGATCCTCGAGCTCATGCGCGACATCAATCAGAAGCTCGGGATCACCATCGTCATCATCACCCATGAAATGCAGGTCATCAAGGACATCTGCGACAAGGTGGCGGTCATTGAGGACGGCGTTATCACCGAGCGCGGCCCCGTCCTCGACGTTTTCACGAACCCGCAGCGGCCTTTAACGAAGGAGTTTATCAGCGCCGTCATGTCGAGCGAGCTGCCCGCCGCGCTCCAAGGAAAGCCGATAGCGAAAGATCCGGTATCGGGCGCGCCGCTTCTGGTTTGGCTGACCTTCATCGGCGACTCCGCCGACGAACCGGTCATCGCCGCTCTCATTCGCCGCTTCCCTATCGACGTCAGTATTCTGTACGGCAATATCGATCATATCAAAGATACGCCGTACGGACGCCTGCTCATCGGTCTTTCCGGCGCGCAGGATTCCATTGACGAAGCGCTGACTTATCTTTCCCAGCGGGATCTGAGAATCGAGGTGATTGGCTATGTCGGCTGACCTCATTGCGCTTCTTTTGAAAGCGTCGGGTGAAACGATCCGCATGGTCGCCGTTTCCATGCTGGCGGCTACGCTGCTGGGCATACCGCTCGGCGTCCTGCTTCTCGTCACTGGGAAGCGTCAGATCCTCGAATGTACGCCCCTCAACCGCGTGCTTGCCGCCGTCATCAACGCCGTGCGGTCGGTGCCTTTCATCATCCTGATGGTGGCGATCATTCCCTTCACCCGGCTCATCGCCGGAACCTCCATCGGCACAACGGCGGCCATGGTGCCGCTGACGATCGCCGCGATCCCCTTCATCGGGCGGCAGGTTGAGACATCGCTCCGGGAAGTCCCCTACGGCATCATCGAGGCGGCTCTCGCTATGGGGGCCTCGCCGTTTCAAATCATCCGGCGCGTCTACCTGCCGGAAGCCATGCCGGGCATTGTCGCTCAGCTCACCACCGTCGTCATCGCCCTTGTCGGGGCGTCGGCGATGGCGGGAGCCATCGGCGGCGGCGGGCTGGGTGATCTCGCCATACGCTTCGGCTATCAGCGGTTTCGTCCCGAAGTCATGCTGGCGACCATCGTCGTCCTCGTCGTTCTCGTTCAGTTTATTCAGTTCGCCGGGAATCAATTATCCCGGCGGCTAAATAAAAAATAAATCATTACCAAAAACGAAAGGAAGGTATATTTATGAAAAAGTTATTTTCCCTCCTGACTGCGCTGGTCTTGACACTGGCGCTCGCCGGCTGCGGCGACAATGCTAAGCCAGCCGCAAACTCCGGCTCCAACGCTCCGGCGGCGGGCGCAAAAACGACGCTAAAAGTCGGCGCTACGCCGGTTCCGCACGCGGAAATTCTTGAGATCGTAAAGCCGCTTCTCGCCCAGCAGAACATCGACCTGCAAATCGTCGAATTCAGCGACTACGTGCAGCCGAATCTCGCGCTCAACGACAAGGAGCTGGACGCCAACTTCTTCCAGCATGAACCGTACCTCGACAACTTCGTCAGCGAGCATAAGGAAGTCAAGCTCAAAAATGCCGGCGGTATCCATATCGAGCCGATGGGCATTTATGCCAAAAAGATCAAGCAGCTTGACGCTCTCCCCGACGGCGCTTCCATCGCTATTCCCAACGACCCGACGAACGGCGGACGCTCGCTCCTGCTCCTCGAAAAAGCCGGTCTTTTGAAGCTTAAAGACGGCGTCGGCGTCAAGGCGACGGTACAGGACATCGCCTCGAATCCGAAAAACCTCAAGTTCCAGGAGGTCGAAGCCGCGCAGGTGCCGCGTACCCTTGACGACGTAGACGCCGCCGTTATCAACACGAATTTCGCCATGCAGGTGAATCTCGTGCCGACAAAGGACGCGCTGTTTATGGAGGATAAAACCTCTCCCTACGTCAACATTGTCGCCGTCCGCGAAGGCGACGAAAAGCGCCCCGAGATCGAGGCGCTGCTCAAGGCCCTGAAATCGAAAGAAGTCAAAGATTTCATCGAATCGAAATACAAAGGCGCCATCGTCCCGGCATTTTAAGCCGCGAACCAAAAACGCAGCCGAAGAACTTCGTATGACGCCGGAAAGTCAAAAAAAGCGCAGTAGCTATATCGCCGCTGCGCTTTTTTCTACGCAATTTTCCTGCCGATCTTCCTGTATAATTTGCCGTTTACTCCCCGACTCGTTTTCAGTCGATGCGAACGACCCAGCCCGCCGGCGGCTCGATACGGCCCATCTGAATGCCGGTCAAGGTGTCGTAGAGCTTTTGCATGACGGGGCCCATCTTTTCCATGCCACTCGCGAAGAGGATTTCCTTGCCGTGATCATTAATTTTCCCCACGGGGGAGATCACCGCCGCCGTGCCGCAGAGGCCGCATTCTGTAAAGCTCGGCACCTCCGAGAGCAACACCTCGCGCTCTTCTACCCTAAGGCCCAGATATTTTTCCGCCACGTAGACGAGAGAACGGCGGGTGATGGAAGGAAGAATGCTGTCGGACTTCGGCACGACCAAACGGCCCTCGGCATCGACGAAGAGGATGTTCGCGCCGCCGGTCTCCTCCACCTTCGTGCGGGTCGCCGGATCGAGGTAAATGTTTTCGGCGAAGCCTTCCTTGTGAGCGGTGACGATGGCGTGGAGACTCATGGCGTAGTTCAGCCCGGCTTTGATGTGTCCGGTGCCCCGGGGCGCAGCCCGGTCAAAATCGCTGACCTTGACGGCGATAGGCTTCGCGCCTCCCTTAAAGTACGGCCCCACCGGCGTCACGAAGATGCGGAACTGATATTCCTCCGCCGGCGCCACACCGATCACGGGACTTGAGGCGAACATGTAGGGCCGGATGTAGAGGGTCGCCCCCGATCCGTAGGGCGGCACCCAATCGGCGTTGGCTGCTACCACCGCTTTCACCGCCGCTACGAAACGATCCTCGGGGAAAGGCGGCATCTCGAGGCGCAGCGCCGAATCCCGCATGCGCGCTGCGTTGAGATCGGGACGAAAGCAGACGATGTGACCGTCCTCTGTCGTATAGGCTTTCAAGCCCTCAAATACCGTCTGCGCATATTGCAAGACCCCCGCGTCCTCGCTGAGGACGATTTTATCGTCCGCCGTCAGGCCGCCCGCGTCCCATGCTCCATTCTTATAATCGGAGACGTACCGTTTATCCGTCGCCTGATAAGCAAAGCCAAGATTTGACCAGTCAATCGCTTTCTTGCCCATAAAAATCCCTCCTGAAGTTTACTAAAAGACGATCAGCCGAGAAGCGGCCCCAGAAGGCGGTCATAAAAATCAATGACGTACGCCATCGGACTGAACCCAATTTCCATAGAGCTGTCGGCAATCATATCAATACGACCGGTTTCCTTGCCTTCATAGCAGAGAACCAACTCGCCAACTTTATCGCCGCGTCGGATGGGGGCGTTGATGAAGCGCGGCATATCAAGCCGCAACGAGCAGCGGCGCTCCGTCTCGCCGTCGAGCAGCACGTGGCGCACATCGGCGCGCGGGTGCGCCGTCACCTTATACGTTGAGCCATTGTGCACCCAGACCGTACCCTCGATTTTTTCCCGCGGCGGTCCGGGCGCGACCCTCACCCGCGAAAAACCGTAATCAAGGAGCGCCGCCGTATCGGAAAAGCGGGCGTCGCCGTTGATCGCATTCATGACGATGCTGATAAGCGTGACGCCGTTCCGCTCTGCGGCGCCTGCCAGGCATCCGCCCGCCGCTTCTGTCCATCCGGTCTTTATGCCGACCATCCCGCGATATTGCCCGAGTAAATGATTCGTATTCTCGGCTTCCCACGGCGGACTTTGCGGCGACTGGAAGCGTACCGTGTGGCGCGCCGTCCCGACGATGCGACGAAATATCGGCAGTTCCCACGCCGCGCGGGAAATTTTCATCATATCGCGCGCCGTCGACACATGCCCCAGCGCGGGCAAACCGTTCGGATTGCGAAACTGGGTGCGATCCGCCCCCAGCGCTGCCGCCCGCTCTGTCATCAGCTCCGAAAACTGATCCACGGACGGCGCCAGCTGCTCAGCCACAGCGACAGACGCGCCATTATCCGACTCCAGCATCATCTCCGTCAAAAGCTCTTCCATCGTGAGCCGATCGCCCGCCGAGAGCTCGGCGTATTCCGTATCTGCCGCCGCCTCGCTGACTGTCACCGGAGTGTTCAGATCTCCTTTTTCCAGCGCTAAAAGGCAGGTCATAATCTTCGTCATGCTGGCGGGGTACATCAGGCGGTCGGCGTTCTTTTCGTAAAGGACCCGCCCCGTCGACGCCTCGACGACAATCGCCGCCTCGGCCGTAATCGCAGGCGGCCGCGCGGGCCCCGACAGCGCCGCCTCGCCGCGGCACGGCAAAGCGAAAAGCACCGCCAGAAGAAGCCACCGCAAAATCCCCGGCAACGCCTTTCCCGTCTGAAAAATTTTATCGTTTACGCATATCATTCGCGTCTTGTCTCCTCTTATCAAAATCAACGGCATCATTAATCCGTAATCTTTATTATATCCTTCCCAGCGTTTTCCCGCAAGGGAAGAAACGCGCTCCCTCCCGGGAAAGGGATCAGCCTCTTTCCCCGTCTTTATTTTGCCACGGATTTTCTCGTTTTATTATTTTTACAAGATATTTTATTCCGTTCGAAGCAAGAAAAGATAAACAATCTTCCCCTTCTTTTTTTCATTTTCACACAAAAAGTGCTCCAGCTGTCGACAAAAATTCTTTTCTATTATATAATAGCGCCGTAAGGGGGATATACTTATGGATCGGATACGCTACGAAATCGGCGATATCGTTCGCTTAAAAAAGAAACACCCGTGTGGGAGCGATTGTTGGAAGATTCTCCGCACCGGTATGGATTTCGGTCTGAAATGCGAAGGCTGCGGCCATTTTGTCATGATGCCGCGCCCGAAATTTGAAAAAATGGCGCGGGGCATCATGGAAAAGGCCCCCGGGGAGGAAGCATAAATGGATCCCATCCGCGTCTTAATTGTTGACGATTCAAAAATTTTCTGCCAAATGCTCAAGGACGATTTAGAAAAGGGCCTTCCCGCGGGCTCGGAAATCCTGACCGCGCGGGACGCAATCGCTGCCTGGGCACAGCTTTTGTCTGACCGCCCCCAGGTGATCCTTTTGGACGAAGAAATGCCGCGATTGGGAGGGACCAGCTTTTTAGAGTGGCTGAAAGACGGCGATATCGCTATCCCGACGATGCTCATGAGCGGCAATCCCGCCTATAAAGAGAAGGCACTCGCCGCCGGAGCGGCGCTCTTTCTGCTCAAACCGTCCGGCTCCTTTGTCGGGGAGTCCCCGGATTTTTTCCGTCTGGTGCGGGAAAGTGTTACGAAGCTTGCCCGGCGTCCCTCTCGTTTACCGGACGCGTTCGGCAGCGATACGGCCCCGCAGCTGCCCACAGAAGCGGAGCCCATAACGGTCTCTCTGGCCTCGCCTTACCTTGATGACGTCATATCATTGCTCGATCCTAAAACCGCCCCGTCCCTAATTGCTATCGGCGCTTCGACCGGCGGCCCCGAAGCGCTCGCCATGCTGCTGGCGAAGCTCCAGCCGCCGCTGCCGCCG
>CAJPUA010000027.1 GCA_905373705.1 uncultured Schwartzia sp.
TTCCGGGGCTGGAAACGGCGGTGGGGGTACTTTTAACGGAGCTGTATCATTCGGGAAAGCTCGATCTTAATACGTTAATTTCCAAACTGACGGCGGAACCAGCGCGCTTATTGGGACTAGATGTTGGAACCTTGGCTGCGGGCAGCCGGGCGGATATTGTCATATTGGATCCCGAGCGGGAATGGACGGTGGACGAGCGTGCTTTTTATACGCGCGGCACCCATTCGCCGTTTGTCGGACGACGCCTGAAGGGGCGAGCCGTGCTGACGATGGTCGGCGGCAAGGTCGTCATGCGGGACGGAAAAATTATCGAGTAAAGGGGAGGGAGTCGATTGAACGGGAAACTGCTTCTGGAAGACGGCGCCGCGTTCGCGGGACGTTTGCTCAATCCGGCCCAAACGGTCGGCGAGGTTGTCTTTAATACGGGCATGACGGGGTACCAAGAGATTTTGACTGATCCTTCTTATTGTCGTCAGATCGTGGTTTTGACCTATCCTCTCGTGGGAAATTACGGGATCGCGGAGTGCTTCATGCAGTCGCGACGTTCCTTTGTAAACGGCTTCGTTATCGGCGAGCTGTGCGATCATCCGAGCAGCTGGCAAATGGAAGAAAGTCTCGGCGATTTTTTGACGAAAGAAGCGATACCTTGCCTTTACGATGTGGATACACGGGCGGTAACTCGTCATATTCGCTCCGCGGGAGCGATGAAAGGGATTATTGCTGCTGAGAACATGTCGCAAGATGAGATTGATGACCTTTTGGCGGCGCCGTTAAAAAAAGACGTCGTAAAAGAAGCGACGACGCCCGAAATCTATACGCTGGAAAACGACGGGCCGCGGGTCGTCGTTTGGGATTTTGGCATTAAGAAAAATATTCTTCGTTCTCTGCATAAATGGGGCTGCGATCTGACCGTCGTTCCTGCCGGTACGAGGGCTGAAGAAATTATGGCGCTTCGTCCTGATGGGATATTTCTTTCTAACGGTCCAGGGGATCCCAAGGATATTCCGGAAGCCGTCGATAATATTAAAAAAATTCTGGAGAAGAAGCCGATTTTTGGGATATGCCTCGGCCATCAGCTGCTGGCGCTGGCGTTAGGCGCGGATACCTATAAACTGAAATTCGGACACCGTGGTTCTAACCAGCCGGTAAAAAATCTTCAGACGGGCAGGGTACAGATCACATCACAAAACCACGGATACGCGGTGGATGAAGCGTCGCTGGAGGGACGTCCTCTGACCGTCACTCACCGGTCAGTCAACGACGGTACTGTCGAGGGACTGCGTCACACGGAGCTGCCTGTTTTTTCCGTGCAGTTTCATCCTGAAGCGGCGCCGGGATCGGACGATAATACATATCTTTTCGATCAGTTTATGGATCTGTTGGCGAAAGGGGAGTAAATTGTGCCGAAAAAAGCATACCTCAAAAAAGTTATGGTTATAGGATCCGGTCCTATCATCATCGGGCAGGCGGCAGAATTTGACTACGCCGGTTCCCAAGCCTGCCGGTCGCTGAAAGAAGAAGGGTTGGAAGTCGTTCTCGTTAATAGTAATCCCGCCACGATCATGACGGATACGCATATCGCCGATCGGGTCTACATCGAGCCTTTGACGGTCGATTTTTTAGAAGCGATCATCAATAAAGAACGCCCCGAAGGGCTTTTGGCGACTTTAGGCGGTCAGGCGGGACTTAATCTCGCGGTTCAGCTCGCGGAAAAGGGGATATTGGAAAAGTACGGTGTCGAGCTTCTTGGCACTTCGCTGGAAGCGATTAAAAAAGCGGAGGATCGTGAGCTTTTTAAGGAAACTATGCAAAAGCTCGGCGAACCTGTTCCGGAAAGCACGATCGTCGAGGATGTAGAGGCGGCGGTACGTTTTGCCAATACGATCGGCTACCCGATTATCGTTCGTCCCGCCTACACGATGGGCGGCACCGGCGGAGGCATTGCCGAGAATGAGGAAGAACTTATTGAAATCGTCATCAAGGGGCTCAAGTACAGCATGATCGGTCAGGTGCTGATTGAGCGCAGTGTTGCCGGTTGGAAAGAGATTGAGTATGAAGTCATGCGCGACGGCAACGATAATTGCATCACCGTCTGCAATATGGAAAACGTTGATCCCGTAGGCGTCCATACCGGCGACAGTATCGTCGTCGCCCCTACGCAGACGCTGACTGATCGGGAGGCGCAAATGCTGCGAACCGCCAGCCTGCGAATTATCCGGGAACTTGGTATTGAAGGCGGATGTAACGCTCAGTACGCGCTTGATCCGGACAGCGAGCGGTACTACGTCATCGAAGTCAATCCCCGGGTGAGCCGTTCGTCAGCTTTGGCCTCGAAAGCGACCGGGTATCCCATTGCCAAGGTATCGGCAAAGATCGCGATCGGTTACACGCTGGACGAGATCACCAACGCGGTCACGCAAAAGACGAAAGCCTGCTTTGAACCGGCCATCGACTACTGCGTAGTGAAGTTCCCACGCTGGCCTTTCGATAAGTTTATTTACGCCGATCACACGCTGGGGACGCAGATGAAAGCGACGGGCGAAGTCATGTCCATAGATCGCCGCTTTGAAGGAGCGCTGCTAAAAGCTGTTCGTTCGCTGGAAATTGGCGTTCATCGGCTGCACCTGGAGGCGATGGATAGCTGGGATGACGCTCGGGTGAAGAAAAATCTTGCCCGGATCAATGATCAGCGGCTTTTTGTCATTGCGGAAGCACTGCGCCGGGGGATCAGCGGCGTCAAGGAGATTCATGACATCACCAAGATCGACGAATGGTTCGTTGAAAAAATAAAAAATATCGTCGATATGGAGAAACGGATCGTCCGTGAGGAGCTTACGCCCCGTCTCATGCGCGCTGCAAAAAATATCGGTCTCGCCGATATTTCCATCGCCGAACTTACGGGAAAAACCGTCGACGAGATCAGGACGCGGCGCAAGACCATGAATATCCTGCCCTGCTACAAGATGGTCGATACCTGCGCCGCCGAGTTTGAGGCGGCGACGCCGTATTATTATTCTACTTTCCAGGCGCAGGAAAATGAGGCGACGCCGTCGCCGCGGCGCAAGGTGCTTGTTTTAGGCTCGGGACCGATACGGATCGGACAGGGGGTGGAGTTTGACTACTGCTCGGTTCACTCGGTCTGGGCGCTCCGTGAAATGGGCATAGAGGCCATTATTATCAACAATAATCCCGAGACGGTCAGCACAGATTTTGATATTTCGGACCGGCTCTATTTTGAACCGTTGACTACGGAAGACGTCTTGAACGTCATCGACCAGGAAAATCCCGAGGGCGTGATTGTCCAGTTCGGCGGACAGACGGCGATCAATCTGGCGGCGTCGCTCCAAAAAGCGGGAGTCAGAATTTTCGGGACGGCAGTGGACGATATCGACCGCGCCGAAGATCGCGAGCGGTTTGACGAGGTTTTGAAAGAAACGCAGATTCCGCGCCCGCAGGGGGTCAGCGTGACGACGGTGGAAGAAGCTTTTCAAGGCGCGGCGGCGATTGGCTACCCCGTTATGGTGCGCCCTTCCTATGTGCTGGGAGGGCGGGCGATGGAGATCGTTTATAATGAGGAGGAACTGCGCGATTACATGAGCCGCGCCGTTAAGGTGACGCCCGATCATCCCGTTCTCGTCGATCGCTATATGGAGGGGACGGAGGTCGAGGTCGACGCCATCGCTGACGGTACGGATGTCGTGATCCCGGGGATCATGGAGCATGTAGAGCGGGCGGGGGTTCACTCCGGCGACAGCATCGCCGTCTACCCGCCGCAGACTCTTTCTTCCAAGGTTATTTATACTATCATCGACTATACGAAGCGACTGGCGCTTAATCTCCACGTTAAGGGACTTTTGAATATTCAATACGTCGTCATCAGCGATGAAGTGTACGTCATTGAGGTTAATCCCCGTTCCAGCCGCACGGTGCCGTTTTTAAGCAAGATTACCGATCTTCGGATGGTTAATATCGCCACCCGGGTCGCCATGGGAGAAACGCTTAAAGAGCAGGGATTAAAGTCCGGGCTGGTGCCGCCGCGTCCTTATGTCGCCGTAAAAGCGCCGGTATTTTCTTTCTCGAAAATGCAGGATGTGGATATTTCCCTTGGGCCGGAGATGAAATCGACGGGCGAAGTCATGGGCATTGACTATCATTACGCCCGGGCGCTTTACAAGGCCATTACCGGCATGGGCATGAATGTTCCCACCGAGGGGCGATTGCTGTTTACTGTCGCCGACAAGGATAAAGAAGAAATGAAACAGCTCGCTAAGGCGTTTTCTGATCTGGGGTTTCAGTTAGTGGCGACGGAAGGAACCGCGAAAACGATCCGCTCGCTGGGGATCGATGCCGATATTGTCGGCAAGGTTCACGAGCGCAGCACCGACATTATCCAAATGATTAAATCCGGGCAGATCCAGATGGTCATCAATACGCTGACGCAGGGGAAACATTCCGCGAAAGATGGTTTCAAGATCCGGCGCGCGACGGTGGAACATGGCATTGCCTGCCTTACGTCGCTGGATACGGCGTGGGAAGTGCTTCGCGTTCTATCCTTCATGCGAGAGCGAAGGCTCGTCTATGTGCTGGCGCTTCAAGACTATGTGGGCGGCGGTGATGGTCTTGCGTAAAGAGGCGCTGGATGCGGAAATTATCAGCAACCGAGCGGTCGCTTCAGATATTTACCGGTTGGAGGCAAGGGGGGCGTTATTCGCTCAAGCAGCGCTTCCCGGGCAGTTTTTGCAGGTGTATATCAATAAGCCCGATCTCTTTTTGCGGCGGCCGCTGGGAATTGCCGCAGTCGACGAGAAAAAAGGTACGATCGCAATGTATTACCGGGTGATAGGCAAAGGAACAGCGGCGCTCGCCCGCATGAAGGCAGGCGAGGTCGTGAATTGCCTTGGTCCTTTGGGAAATGGTTTTTCGCTGGCCGCGTCGCGTCCGCTCCTCATCGGCGGAGGGATGGGATTAGCGCCGCTTCTCTTTTTAGCGCAGCGTTTCTTGGGAAAAGCTGCCGTTTTGATCGGAGGGCGGAATAAGGCGGAGGTTTTTTGGACAGATTTTTTCGCGCCTCTGACCCGACATGTTTTTATAACAACTGACGACGGATCGGCGGGGAAGAAGGGATTTACGACGTCGCTCCTCCCTGTGCTTTTACAGGAATATCGGTTTGATGCCTTGTACGCCTGCGGGCCGGAAATTATGATGAAAAAAATTGCGACGATCGCCGCCGAGGAAGCGGTCCCTTGTCAGGTATCCCTGGAACGTCGTATGGCCTGCGGTTTGGGCGCATGTCTTTCCTGCGTTATCGACGCCAAGGACGGCGGGCGGAAAAAAGTGTGTCAGGACGGTCCGGTTTTTTGGGCGCAGGAGGTGTTTGGGTGATGGGGGACGAACGGCTGGCGACGAATATTGCCGGGATTGCGATGCGTACCCCGGTGCTCACAGCGTCGGGGACCTTTGGCTTTGGGGAGGAATTTACCGATTTCGTCGATCTCAGTCGTCTGGGCGCGGTCGTCGTCAAAGGGACGACGCTTTATCCTCGGCGTGGCAACGATGGCGTGCGGATAGCGGAGACGCCGTCAGGGATGCTGAATTGTATCGGGCTGGAAAACCCCGGCGTGGAGTTTTTTTTGCACGATATTTTGCCGCGCGTTTCGCGCTATGGGATGAATATTATCGTTAATATTTCCGGCAGCAGCGCCGAAGAGTATGGGATTTTAGCAAAAAAACTTGACGTTTCAGGAATCGCCGGAATCGAGCTGAATGTTTCCTGTCCGAATGTAAAAGAGGGAGGAATCATTTTCGGCACTTCACCGGAAGCGGTGCGTTCGGTTGTGCAGGCGGCGAAGGCAAATACAAAAAAACCAGTCATTCTTAAATTGTCGCCGAACATCACCGATATTGTGCCGATTGCGCAGGCGGCGGAGGCTGCGGGAGCCGACGCGTTGTCGCTCATCAATACGCTTTTGGGACTAGCCGTTGATATTCATAGCCGTCGCCCGGTTCTGGGAAATATTACTGGCGGCTTGTCTGGACCCGCTGTTAAGCCGGTTGCCTTGCGGCTTGTCTGGCAGACGGCACAGGCGGTGAATATCCCGATCATCGGCATGGGCGGGATCATGACGGCTGACGACGCCGTCGAGTTTTTCTTAGCGGGCGCTTCGGCGGTCGCCGTCGGTACGGCGAATTTTATTGATCCGACGGGGACGGAAAAAATTATTCAGGGAATCGACGACTATTTGGTTCGCTATCAGGTGCAAAATATTAAAGATCTCGTCGGAAAAATGGAAATATAGGATGGGGGATTTTTATGGCCGATCGCCGCTTGATTGTCGCCTTGGATGTCCGTTCGCTGGAGGAAGCGAAAAAATTAGTGGAAACACTGGGGGAAACGGTAAATTTTTATAAAGTGGGCATGGAGCTTTTTTATCGCGTAGGATCGTCCGTGCTGCGCTATCTTACCGCACAGGGAAAAGAAGTTTTTCTCGATCTGAAGCTCCATGATATTCCTAATACTGTGGCGGAGGGGCTGTGCTCTCTCATGGATGAAAAAGTTTCCCTGCTCAATGTTCACGCTTCAGGCGGTTATATGATGATGAAAACCGCGGCAAAGCGCCTCAAGGAAGAAGCGACGCGCCGCGGTATTTCCGCGCCAAGGATTATCGCTGTAACGGTTTTGACGAGTCTTGGGGAAGCGGAATGGCGCGAGATGGGGCAGACCGAGCCGATCGCTGAGAAAGTCGTTCGACTGGCTAAATTAGCGCAAAGAGCCGGCCTCGACGGCGTTGTAGCGTCGCCGCAAGAAGCCGCTGCGATACGCCGCGCGTGTGGTAATGATTTTATTATCGTAACGCCGGGCATACGGCCGTTAGAAGCAACTCCAGACGATCAAAGCCGGGTCGCCTCTCCGGCGGAGGCGTTGCGAAACGGTGCTACCCATCTAGTCGTTGGCCGCCCCATCCGCACCGCCGATAATCCGCGCGCTGCGGCGCAGGCGATCCTTGAGGAAATGAGAGGAGATATAGCATGACCGAACAGGAAATAAAGCAGCTCTTTATCGAAACGAACGCTATCATGGAAGGCCATTTTCTCTTAACCTCTGGCCTTCACAGTCCGCTTTACGTGGAAAAATTCAACGTTCTCCAGCATCCAGATTATACGGAAAAGCTTTGCCGGGAGTTGGCGTCGCGATTTAAGGACGACCGCATTGAGACAGTTGTCGGGCCTATGACTGGCGGTATCTTATTAGCGCATGAAACGGGAAAGGCGTTGGGGACGCGAGCGATTTTTACTGAGCGGGAAAACGGCCGCATGACTTTTCGGCGTGGGTTCTCCTTATTCCCCGGGGAGCGGGTTCTCATCGTCGAGGATATTGTGACTACTGGCGGATCGGTGCGGGAAGTCATCGATGTTGTTCGCGAAGCCGGAGGAGTACCTGTTGCCGTCGGTATGCTCGTCGATCGCAGCGGCGGCAAGGCGGACTTTTCCCCTGTTCCGCACCAAGCGCTTCTTCATCTCGCTGTCGAGACCTTCACCGCCGAAGACTGCCCGCTTTGCCAAAAGGGCGTCCCTATGACGAAACGCGGGAGGACGGGAAAATAACGGCGCGTTAAAAAGCGAAACGCCTATGCTGGATTGATCTGGCACAGGCGTTTCGCTTTTGCTTTTCGTGAGGCGTTGAAGCCATTTCGCCGTTCTGGTACAATAAGAGAAGCAAGGGAGGGGCGTCGATGGAGTGGGATGAAACGTTGGAACGGCTGAAAGGGGTCGGGCCGAAGAAAGCGGCGGCGTTGCGTCGGCTGGGGCTAGCGACAGTATATGACCTTCTGACGTATTATCCGCGCGCCTATATTGATCAGAGTCGAGCGACGCGACTCGCCGATCTGCGAGCGGGCGACGAAGCGACGGTGACAGGGCGTCTCCTGAATCTTAATGAACGACGAAGCGGCCGAGGGATGACGATCCTTACGGCGATGATTGGGGACGGTACGGGATACCTTCTTTTGACATGGTTCAATCAGCCTTTTTTGAAAAAAAAGCTGATTCCCGGGCGGCAGATTTTGGCGACAGGACGGATCGGTTACGCTTACGGCGGGCAGGGAGGCCTGACGATGAATCAAATGCAGGCTTTTGAAATTATCGGCGAAGGCGAGACAGTGCCGCATGGGATATTGCCGGTCTATCCTGCGACGGAAGCGCTTAATCAGAAGTTTTTTCAACGAATTATCCGGCAAGCCTTGGAAGATTGTCCTGCCATTCCTGAGGTTATGCCCGAGACCGTGCGCCGTCGATATGATCTTATGGAACGGGCGCGGGCGTTTCGGCGTATCCATTTCCCCGCGACGCCGGAAGAGCTTCACGCCGCGCGGACACGGCTGGCGTTTGAGGAGCTGTATCTCATTCAGTGCGGCCTGCTTTTAATGAAGCGACGCAGCCAGCAGGAGGAAAAAGGGGTGCGGCACCTGATGAACAGCCGCTTGGTGGAAAAGGTTGCCGAGACGTTACCCTTTCAGTTGACAGCAGATCAGGAGCGAGTTTGGCGCGAGATCGCTATCGATATGGAAAAGCCGGAGCCTATGCGGCGACTGGTACAAGGCGACGTCGGCTCCGGCAAAACGGTAATCGCT
>CAJPUA010000028.1 GCA_905373705.1 uncultured Schwartzia sp.
GGGGATAGACAAGCTGCGGCCGCGGGTGGAGATTGCGATAACGCCGCTGCCTGTAGACGAGGCGCTGGACCCGTATGTTGTGAGGCAAATCAAACAAGGAAGATATGGCGCAGATCCGCTGGTTATCTGAACATATGGAAAGGATGAACGAAGAAATTAAGGAGACGGGGGACTATGAAAACAGATTACATCGAATTTTTGAAATCTAAGATGGTCATTGCACCGAAAAGCGGAATTGGCATCGATAAAGGGGAAATCAGCGACGTGTTGAAGCCGCACCAGAGGGATATTGTCATGTGGGCGGTGCAGGGCGGGCGTCGGGCAATCTTCGCCGCGTTTGGGCTCGGTAAGACAATTATGCAGCTTGAATGGTGCCGACTTATTCACGCACATAAGGGCGGGAAAATGCTGATTGTCTGCCCGCTGGGCGTTAAACAGGAGTTTATGCGCGATGCCGAAAAACTCCTCAAGATGGACGCGCCTATCTACGTCCGGAACATGGAGGAGGTAGACGCTGCGCCGGGTTGGCTTGTCATCACCAACTATGAGCGCGTACGTGATGGGGATATTCGTCCGGAAGCATTCACGGGCACGAGCCTCGACGAGGCGGCTGTACTGCGCTCATTTGGGAGCAAGACCTATCAGACATTCCTCGATAAGTTCCGGGGCGTCTCGTACAAGCTCGTATCGACGGCGACACCATCGCCGAACAAGTACAAGGAGCTGATCCACTATGCAGGCTATCTGGAGATCATGGATACGGGACAGGCACTCACCAGATTTTTTAAGCGGGACAGTACCAAAGCGAACAACCTGACTCTCTATCCGCACAAGGAAAAAGAATTCTGGCTCTGGCTCTCCACATGGGCGCTCTTTATCCAGAAGCCTTCCGACCTCGGGTATGACGATACCGGCTACGATCTGCCCGAACTCGAGGTTCGCTATCACAAGCTCGGCCGGCCGACAGAGTTGACCGAAGAGAAGGACGGACAGATCAAGATGTTCCAGGACGCGGCGCAGGGCCTCAAAGAAGCCGCACGCGAAAAGCGGGAGAGTATTGACATCCGCATGGCGGAGGCAAAACGAATCATCGATGGCTCACCGGAAGATCATTTCATCATCTGGCACGACCTCGAGGCGGAGCGCCGCGCAATCAAAAAGGCACTGCCGGAGGCGCGGGAAATCTACGGATCACAAGACATGGACGTACGCGAACGAAACACGATCGACTTCTCTGACGGCAAATTCCGCATCCTTGCGACGAAAAAAGAGCTCTCGGGGAGCGGCTGCAACTTTCAGCGGCATTGTCATCGCATGATTTTTCTCGGAATTGACTATGAGTTCAACGATTTTATCCAAGCGATTCACCGCTGTCACAGGTTTTTGCAGCCGCATAAGGTCATTGTGGACATCATCTACATGGACAGCGAGCAGGAAATTCTCAAAGTATTGCGGCACAAATGGACGCAATACAACGAATTGACACAAAAGATGGAAGATATCATCAAAAAATATGGCCTTGGCGGTGCGAACGCAGCACAGGAGATGGGCCGTAGCATAGGAGTTGAGCGTGTGGAAGTAAAAGGCGATGGCTGGACGGCCATACATAACGACTGCATTGAGGAAACAAAGAAGATGGCGGAAAACTCCGTAGATGAAATTGTCACGTCGATTCCGTTTTCCAATCATTACGAATACACGGCAAGTTATAACGATTTCGGGCACAACGAGGACACGGCACGATTCTTTGAGCAGATGGATTATCTAAGTCCTGAGCTTCTGCGCATATTAAAGCCCGGGCGGGTATTCGCTTGCCATGTCAAAGACCGCGTACTTTTTGGAAATGCCACAGGGACGGGGATGCCGACCATTGAGCCGTTCCATGCGCTCTGCATCGAGCACTACATGGGGCACGGTTTTCAATATTTCGGCATGATCACCGTTGTGACCGACGTCGTGCGCGAGAACAATCAGACCTACCGCCTCGGCTGGACGGAGCAGTGCAAGGATGGAAGCAAGATGGGCGTCGGGTGCCCTGAGTACATCCTGTTGTTCCGAAAGCTCCCCACGGATACCTCCAAGGCGTACGCAGATGATCCGGTCAAAAAGAGCAAGGCAGACTATACGCGCGGGCGGTGGCAGATCGATGCCCACGGGTACTGGCGCAGCAGCGGCGACCGCCCGCTCACGAAAGAGGAGGTTATGAGCTTCCCCGTGACCGACCTTCAGCGCGTCTATCGCAAATACAGCCGCGAGAGTGTCTATAACTATGAGGAGCATGTCGCGATGGCGGAACGCCTTGACAAGGACAAGAAACTGCCCGCCACCTTTATGGTCGTTGCGCCCGGCAGTTGGACGGATGAAGTCTGGGACGATATCAACCGCATGCGGACCATGAACACTCTGCAGGCGCAGAAGGGCAAACAGCTCCATGTATGCCCCCTGCAATTTGATATTGTCGATCGCCTGATCGAGCGGTACAGCAATGTGGGAGACCTCATCTTTGACCCGTTCGGCGGCCTGATGACCGTACCGCTCTGCGCGCTGAAACTTGGGCGGCGCGGTATGGCAACGGAGCTTAATGCGGACTATTTCCGCGATGGTGTGGGCTATCTGAAAGCGGAGGAAGAAAAGCAGGCAGCTCCGACACTGTTTGACTTCCTTGTTGGCGCGTGTTGACTATTTTCTGATTTTGAATAATAAGGGGGCTATAACGTGGATCACGGCGACTACATCAAGGAGACGAAGCGAATATTGCGGAACTACAACAAGATGAAGGTCGCCGTGGTCAATTTGGCGGAAGAAATTGAGGCGCTGGAGACAGAGCTACAGAGCGAATCTGTCGCGATTGCGCGGTATGGGGACGAGCCGCAGGGCGGAACGTCGGAATTGAACGCGACCGAAGCGGCGGCGAATCGTCGGATAAAGACGGGGGAACGCTTGACCATGTTCCGGCAACGCAAAGATGGGATAGAGCGGACGCTGCGCGCCGTTGACCGGGCGTTGGAGTGTCTGAGCGATGAGGATGAGCGGCTGATTCGCGGGCGGTACATTGACGGGTACGCTTGGTGGCAAGTGGCGCAGAAGCTATGTTATACGGAAAAGTGGTGCAGGGATAAAGGCGGCAAGGTGCTGGATGATGTGGCGTTGATGGTGTTCGGTGTGGATGAGCGTCCGAAACAGATGAGAATAAGCTTCGCTTTTTAAGTGTAGCCTGTGAATAACTCAAACGGCGTTTTAACATACATTTTAACGGGCATTTTGTTCCGTTTTTGTTCCGTTTTTTCGCTGGGAAATGTGGTATGATTGTAGCGTAAGAAATTGTATACGGGCACAGGGGCAAGCTGAGGCGACGCCCCGGAGGACACTGCTGCGGCGGTGTCCTTTTTGTATGTGCGCGAGGGAGGTGTATCAATGGAGGTACAAGTTCACTGTGCTTATACGGAAGTCATTGATCCGGCGCTATTGACGCCAAATCCGCGCAATCCGAACCATCATCCGAAGAAGCAGATTGAACTTCTGGCGAAGATTATTCAAAGCCAAGGTTGGCGTGCGCCGGTCACGGTATCAAATCGCTCTGGCTTCGTTGTCCGCGGACATGGGCGTTTGCAAGCGGCTCTCTTGCTTGGCTGTAAGGTCCCTATTGATCGGCAAGAGTATGCTTCGGACGCTGAAGAATGGGCCGATCTCATCGCAGACAACCGCATTGCCGAGCTGGCGGAGATTGATAATGACGAACTGGCCGGGTTGCTCCATGAGTTGGATGGTATGGATTTTGATACTGATTTGACCGGCTACACTGGGAAACAGTTGGATAATATCCTGGCGGATATTCGGCAGGAAACGGTGAAAGACGATGGCTTTGACGCTGTAGCCGCAGCTGAGGAAGCGGTTAAAGCACCGCGATCATCTTATGGCGAGGTGTGGCGCTTGGGACGGCATCGGCTGATGTGCGGTGACGCTACAAAGCCGGAAGATATGAGGCGGTTGATGGATGGCCAAAAGGCCGCAGTCATATTTACCGATCCACCCTACAATGTCAATTATCATGGGGATACCAAGGATAAGATGACAATCAAAAACGACAATATGTCGGCATCTCAGTTTCAATCATTTCTCACAGTAGCTTTTTCATGCCTGTATTCGTCGGCTCGTCCCGGCGCGGCGATCTATATTTGTCACGCTGATAGTGCAGGAAACGAGTTTCGCGAGGCTATGACCGCGGCAGGCTGGACATTGAAACAATGCCTGATCTGGGTTAAAAATCAGTTTGTCATAGGGCGGCAGGACTACCAGTGGCAGCATGAGCCTATTCTTTATGGCTGGCGCCCCGATGGCTCCCATGCATTTTATGGCGGGCGGCGGCAGGGAACTATTTGGGAAGATTCGCCGATCACGATTAGGCCTGACGGGGATACGCAGCTTATCTGCGTTACTATTGGAACTGAACAAGTGGTTATTCGGGCGAAAGCGGCTGAGGTTGTATCACAGGAAACCGATGCGCTTATGACGACGTGGCGGTTTGAGAAACCCATTCGGAATGGCGACCACCCAACGATGAAGCCCATTCCCCTCTGCGCCCGCGCGATACAGAACAGTAGCAAACCAGAAGAGATTGTTTTGGACAGCTTTGGCGGCAGTGGGTCAACACTCATGGCCGCCGAGCAGACTGGGCGCAGTTGTTACACGATGGAGATTGATCCGATTTACGCCGACGTTATTCTCCGGCGCTGGGAAGCATTCACGGGACAAACGGCGGAAAAACTCTCATAAAAAGCAAAAGACAGGCGCTTTCACGCCTGCCGACGAACTGGGCGAGGTTGGCAGAACAACACTACTGGCCGTAGGGAACGACTGCCTTCCTCGTACACATGTTCGCTAATCTCTATTATATAGGAGGTTAGCGAATTTGACCAGGGGGAAATTTACTATTCCGAAAAACCAAGAGGAACTTTTGGCCGCTTATGAAGCGGAGAAGGAGGCGAACATACGCGGGGCAAGGGATAAGTATAGAAAAATCGTGCAGGCGGGGATATCGAAGTGGATTCAAGATTTTCAGCAAGGGCGCATCGTTATCAATTCAGTGTCCGATCTCAGGCAGCTCATTGAGATGGACTTGTCACTGCAAAAGGAATAGCGGCGAGAACGATAAGGACGGTGGTGAGCATGTAGATGGCGAAGCGTAGCGAGAACCGAAATAAGGCGTATGAAATATGGAGAGGCTATAAAGGCGATATCAGCTTAAAGGAGATTGCGGAGCGGGTTGGCGTCTCCGATGGTCTGATTCGCAAGTGGAAATCACAGGATAAATGGTCGCTGGATGGTAACATTGGTAACGGTAACATGGGTAACATTACCAAAAAAACAGGCGCACCTTACGGTAACAAAAACGCCGTCGGGCACGGTGCACCGAAAGGAAATAAGAATGCGGCGCGGCCTCATCGGCCTGATGGTTACCGGCGTAATACTAACGGCGTCAAGACCGGCGAATACCAGACCATTTGGCTGGATACGATGGATGAAAAAGAAAGAGCCCTCTTTGAGGCGATTGATACCAGCCCGATAGCACAGATTGACGAGGATATCCGACTGCTGACGTATCGGGAGCGGCGTATGTTGACGTATCTCAACGAGCTAAAGAAGCAAAAGGACTTAGCGGAAAAAGAGGACGCCTATAAGGTTCGTGGCGTGCCTGCTATCGTTGAGATTTACGACGAGGTGACAGGAGAAACACGTCAGGAAAAAATCACAGAAGAGAGAAAAGTGCTGGTGGGGCAAACCATCCGCACGAAGTTGCTTTTAGATAAGATCCTTCACATTGAAGAGGCTCTGACCCGGGTGCAGGAGAAGAAAATTCGGGCGATTGAAGCGAAGCACCGTATCATGAAAGAACCCTATGAGACGGGCGGCAGCGCAGAGGCGGCGGTTCATATCATCAACGATATACCGAAGCCGGAGGATGGTGATCATTCGTGACGGAATGCAGATTGACCAACCTTATCGCGCCATCCTTCTACGGCCTGCATTGGGACGTTTTGGGGCATAAGCACACGCATTATTGGCTCTCCGGTGGGCGCGGCTCGACGAAGTCCACGTTTATCAGCGCGGAAATTCCGCTGGGCATGATGGAGCATCCAGAGCGAAACGCGATTGTCTTTCGCCGCTATGGCGCGTATCTTCGTGACAGCGTGTTTTCGCAGATTATATGGAGCCTCGATCGGCTTGGTGTGCTGCACTTATGGAAAGTGCAGATGAGCCCACTTCAGCTCGTTTACAAACCGACTGGGCAGCGCATTCTCTTTCGCGGTGCGGACGACCCGGTAAAGAGCAAGTCCATCAAGACGGATAAAGGTTATTTTTCGTACATTTGGTACGAAGAGACGGCAGAGTTTGAGTGCATGGATGATATCGACACCATCAACGCCTCTCTCATGCGCGGCGGGGATCTTTTCTGGAGTTTTTATTCGTACAATCCGCCGAAAAGCAAAAACGTCTGGGTAAATAGTGAGGCTGTCCTGCCGCGCGAAGATAAAATCGTCCATAAAAGCACGTATGAGACGGTGCCGAAAGCATGGCTTGGGGAACCGTTTATCAGCGCTGCCGAATATGTGCGGCGGACGAATCCGCAAAAATGGGCATGGATGTACGGCGGGGAAGCCACTGGAACCGGCGGCGAGGTCTTTCGCAACGTCAAGCTGCAAGCGATTACCGACGAAGAGATACGAGGCTTTGACAGCCTGCGGCGCGGTCTTGACTGGGGCTACGCTTATGATCCCTTCGCCTATCTCGTTGGCAATTATGACCGAAAGCACTTGCGCCTGTACCTCTTTTATGAGCGATACGGCCTTGATGTAAGCAATCGTCAGGCGGCGGATTGGATACGAGAGGAAAACGCGCTCAATCAGCTTGTCTACTGTGATAACTCGGAGCCGAAGTCGGTGGCTTATTTGCAAGAAAAGGGAATTAACGCCCTGGGCTGTGAGAAGTATAACGGATCCAGAACAGAAGGGTATGCGTTCATGAGCAACGATCTCGAAGAAATCATCATTGACCCGGTGCGATGCCCAAATGCGGCCCGGGAATTTGTCGCTTACGAATTAGAGCAAGATAGGCATGGGAATTTCAAGAGCAAATATCCCGATAAGGATGACCACACCATTGACGCGGTGCATTACATGCTGAATGACGATATCACTGCGCCGATGAAGCCATTCATCGGACGGCATAAACTATATTAAGCGAGAAGGTGGCAACATGAGCATTTTACCGATTACCACAGACGAATATACCTTGCTTCGCGACGCTTACACAGGCGGGGGCGGCTTTGACAACGGCGATTATCTCTTCCAGCACAGCCGTGAAGATATGGCGGATTTTATGGTGCGAAAGAAGATGGCGCGCTACTCGAACTTTGTCAAAGTGATTGTAAAGGCGCTGACGAATCCAATTTTCAAGAAAACCATCGTCCGGGACTTCGAGGAAAACGATATGCTGAAAAAGTTCGTGGAAGATGTGGACGGACAACAGACCTCGCTCAACGCGTTTATGAAAAAGGCGACGAAATGGGCACGGCTTTATGGCCGTGTCTTTATTATTGTCGATAATTACGCGGCGGAAGAACAGGCGTTGAACCGGGCGGACGCGCTTAATATGAGGCGTTTCCCGTATCTTTACGTGGTATGCCCCGACCAAATCACCGATTATGAAACGGATCGCGCAGGTCGCTTCGTGAAACTCTCTTATAAACTGCGCGTCAAGCGGAGTAAGGGGGATATGACCGGCATCGGCGATATGGAAGAATGGACATGGACACAAACAGGTTGGGAATGTAAGAATGGAAACAAGGCGGGAAAGGTGCGAGAGGGACTGCATGGCCTTGGTGAGATTCCGGTCGTCGCTCTCTCCGCTGTCGATGAGGATACCAACAACCCGCTCCCGGTGCCGGATATGCTGCATATTGCCAAGGCTAATCGCGATATTTTCAATCGCGACAGTGAAAAGCGGGAGATATTGAGAAATCAGTGCTTTCCGGTGCTCGTTTATCCGGCTACACGGCAAAGCGTGAACGAGCTGAAGCAAACGGATGAGGAAGGAAATCCGTTAGGCCTGACCGTGGGTACGGGGAATATGCTGGTAGTAGACGCTTCTGCCGGAGTGCTGCCGAATTTCATTGCCCCACCTTTGGAGCCGGTGCAAACGCTGCAGCAGGAGATTAAGGATATTGTCGACGATATGTACCGGCAGGCTGGCCTTACCAGCGTCGTCGGCGTGGAAACGAAGGCCTCCGGAGTGGCCAAGCAATGGGACTTCGAGGAAACGACAAACCACTTGGCCGATATGGCTGAAAACTGCGAACTTGCTGAAGTGCAGATATTCAATCTCTTTGCGAAATGGGCGGGCATTGAGATCAAAGAGTTGAAAATCAAGTATCCGCGCACGTTTAACATCACCGATATCGAGGATGAATTGGCCAAAGCACAGCAGATGAAAGATTTAGCTGTCGGCGGCGAGGTGGTAGCGCGGGAAATCAACCGAAAAGCGGCTAATGCGCCTGAAGTCGAGGGTGACAACCCGGTCGACCTGCAAGCT
>CAJPUA010000029.1 GCA_905373705.1 uncultured Schwartzia sp.
AAAGCGGCGGCGCGCGGCGTGCTGGTGATGTTGGCGACGGGGCGGATGTTTTGCTCGGCGGCGCGCTACGCGCGAGAATTGGGGCTGGATAGCCCTGTCATTAGTTATAACGGCGCCCTGGTTCAGACGATGGACGGCGCCGTGCTGGCGTCGGCGTTTCTGCCGCCGGAAGTAGTGACAAAAACGCTGCGCTACATATTTTCCCGGGGCTGGTACGTGCAGCTTTACACAGCGGAAGGGCTTTTTTACGCGGCGGAGACGGAGGCGGCGCGCGTCTATCGATCCGCCTCCGGCGTCGCCGGAGCGGCGGTCGGCGAAGGCGGGCTTCTCGCGCGGACGGAGGGCGTGCCGAAACTGCTCGTCGTGGCGGAAAATCCGGCGCAGACCGCGCCGGTCATCGGTGAATTGACGCGGGCGCTTTCCGGCGAGGTTGATGTGATGGCGTCGAATCCAACGTATATCGAGATCGTCCGTCCCGGCGTTTCCAAAGCGGCGGCTATGCTGGCGATCGCTGAAAATCGCGGGATAAAGACAGCGGAGATTATGGCGATGGGCGACTCGGGCAACGATGTGGCTATGCTTCGAGCGGCGGGGCTGGGCGTAGCGATGGGAAACGCGTCGCCGGCGGTGCGGGAGGCGGCTGACGCCGTGACGGCCCGCGTCGAGGAGAACGGGGCGGCGCTGGCGGTGCGCCGCTATGTGCTGGGAGAAGAAGTATGATCCGGCTCATCGTCCTCGATCTCGATGGGACGCTCCTCAACCGGGACAAGGAGGTAAGCGCGAAAAACCGGGCGGCGCTTCGCGCGGCGATGGATGCCGGGGTCTACGTCACGCTGGCGACGGGGCGGATGCTCAATTCGGCGCTTTACTTTGGGAGGCTCATTGCGGCGAACGCGCCGCTTATCGCCTGTAACGGCGCGTTGGTACAGGCGGCGGACGGCGCGCGTCCTGTTTTTGCCCAAACCTATCCGAAAGCGCTGGCGCAGGAATTTTTGCGCTTTGCCATTGGCCGCGGCTGGTATGTGCAGTGGCATAGCGGCGTCGAGATTTACAGCACCGACTATCGCCCCGAGTATTTCGACGCTTATCGAACTGTGCCGGGCTTTACGGTGCGGTCGGTTGGGGAACGGTATTTAGATTATACGGACGATGTTTTGCAGTTTGTTCTTCGCGATCGTACGGGCGAGCGTATGCCGGCGATGCTGGCAGAGCTGGCGGCGCGCTTTCCCGGCGCCTTTGAAGCGACCCTCAACGTGCCGCAGGTGGCGGATATCATGATGCCAGGGGTGACGAAGGCGACGGGGTTGGCGGCGCTGGCGGAGTATCTTTCTGTCACGCCGGATGAAGTCATGGCCTGCGGCGACGCCGATAATGACTTGACCATGCTGCGCTGGGCGGGGACGGCGGTCGTTCCCAGCGACGGACAGCAGGCGGCGAAAGATCTGGCGACCTATATCGCGCCGCCCTGCGACGAGGACGCGGTTGCCGCCGCTGTGGAAAAATTCGTTCTCCGTCCGGCGGGCGCGTGAGAAATTCGTGACGGCGGCGAGGCGTTCACGAATTCTCTTTTTCCCGGCATTTCACTGGGGCGTTTTCCCTGTTTAGCGACTTTTTTAGCGCGGATATTTGCCTGTTGGCGGTCATAAAGTGTATAATAAATGAATAAGTTTCTCATCGCGTGGTTTTCGGAGGTGGAGTATGGAGAAGGAAAACGCCTATCGTTTCGTCATCGTCACCGGCATGTCGGGGGGCGGAAAGACGCAGGCCTGCCGTCATCTGGAAGATCTGGGCTTTTTCTGTGTCGATAATCTGCCGCCGGTGTTCATTCCCAAATTCGCCGAGCTTTGCGCCCATTCGGCAGGGCATATCGCTCGGGTCGTACTGGTCGTCGATACGCGCAGCCGCGAGTTTTTCGACACCTTCCTGCACGTTTTGCAGGACATGGATAACGCGGGGCAAAAGTATGAGCTGCTCTTTATGGACGCGACCGACGCGGCGATCATCCGCCGCTATAAAGAGACGCGCCGCCGTCATCCGATGGCGCCAGGCTCGCGGCTTTCCGACGGGATACGCAAGGAGCGCGAGCAGCTGGCGCGGGTGCGGGAAAAAGCGACGTATATCATCGATACGTCAGAGCTCAGAAAGGCGGAGCTGAAAAATAAAATTATTCGCCTCTTTGGCAGTCCCGAGGGCGTTCCGCTGAGCATTAATATCCTGTCCTTCGGTTTTAAATTCGGCGTGCCGATGGACGCCGATATGGTATTGGACGTCCGTTTTTTGCCGAACCCGTTCTACATCGAGAACCTGCGCCATAAGAGCGGCGAGATGCCAGAGGTAGCGGAGTATATCGCCAAGTGGCCGGTGACGCGGGAATTTAAGGAAAAGCTCGACGATTTGATTGATTTTCTGATTCCCCAATACATAAAAGAAGGAAAAAATCAGCTGGTCATCGCCATCGGTTGCACGGGTGGAATGCATCGCTCGGTCTATATCGCTCGGCACATCTTCGATATGCTGGGGGCGCGCGGCTGGCAGGCGACTCTCGAACACCGCGACCTGATAAAGAACGACGTGGAGCGCCTGCCGCATCAGGATTGACGCTATAACGCGCCCGTTCCCGAGGAGAAGGGGAATTTCGCTATGTATTTACTTAAATGGCTGTATCCCGGCATGAAGTTCAAACGCTGGCTGCTGCTTTTTGCCGCCGGGGTCATGCTGGTGAGTCTGGGATTGGCTTTGGTGTTCAACTATAAATATCTCGACGTGATCGAGGAAGCCATCTTTCGCTTTGTCTACAACTGGCGCGGCTCCTATGATTATACGGCGACGGCGCTGGTGGGGACGGGGGTGGTCGTCCTTGGTCTGGCGATTATGCTGGTGGCGACGAGGTTCGTTATTCGTTCCTTGATCATGGTTCTGGTACCGGAAAATTCCGGACGCCTGGTCGACCTTATCTATGAGAAGCGACGGCTGGAAAACGGCCCGGCAGTTACGGTCATCGGCGGCGGGCATGGCTTATCGGTTCTCTTGCGCGGGGTGAAGCAGGCGACGAGCAACGTGACGGCCATCGTCACCGTCGCCGATGACGGCGGATCCTCAGGGCGTCTGAGCGCCGGCCTGGGCATCATTCCCCCCGGCGATATGCGAAATTGTCTCGTGGCGCTGGCGGATACAGAACCGCTGATGGAGAAGCTGTTTCAGTACCGTTTTGAGGGAGAGAGCGAGTTGGCGGGCCATAGCTTCGGCAATCTTTTCATTGCGGCGATGAATGAAGTCACGGGCGATATGGAAACGGCGCTTTTAGAATCGTCGAAGGTCCTCGCCGTAAAAGGGCGGGTCCTTCCCGCGAGCAACGAGCATGTCCGGCTCGACGCCTTGATGACCGATGGCACCGTCGTCGAGGGAGAGTCGCATATTCCGGAGGCACGAAAGCGTATTCGCCGGGTGAAGCTTCATCCGGCGCATGCAGCTCCCGTGCAGGCCGCGCTGGACGCGATCAGGAACGCGGATATCATTCTTTTGGGGCCGGGAAGCCTTTACACGAGCATTATGCCGAATCTGCTTGTGGATGGGGTCGCCGAGGCGCTTAGAGAGAGCAAGGCGCTAAAACTTTATATCTGCAACGTGATGACGCAGCCGGGGGAAACGGACGGTTATACGGCCTCTATGCACGTCAAAGCGATCCTCGATCACGCGGGGAAAGGCGTAGTGGATTATGCGCTGGTCAATTCGGCAAAGGTACCGGAAAAGACAGCACGATCTTACGCGGCGCAGGGGGCAACGCCGGTGATCGCCGACAGCGAAGCTCTGAACGGGCTGGGCGTGGGGGTTATAACCGCCGATATCGTCAACGAGGCCGATCCCGGTCACCATGATTCGGATAAGCTCACGCGTCAAGTGATGAAGCTCTTGGACACCCTGCGCTCATCCGAGGGCGCGGGGCGCCGCCTTCGTTCGGATACGACGCTGAAATGAAGCGGGAAATTTCTGACGGGGAGCGAGGAAAATTATGCCGTCATTTGCCGGAGAAGTAAAAAACGAGCTGGCGCGGCTGATGGATAAGAAGCCGTGCTGCCGCCGCGCCGAGGTGGCGGGACTTTTGCGCATGGGCGCGGCGGTGACGTTGGGTGCAGGACGCGCGCTGGGGCTTTCCTTTGCGACGGAAAACGCGGCGGTGGCCAGAAAAGCCTTGATCCTCCTGAAGGAAGCTGGGCCGGTGGAGACAGAGGTCACCGTGAGCCGTTTTCGCCGTCTGAAGAAGAATAACAGCTACATGGTGCGCATTGTGCCTTCTCCTGCCGTGGCGCCGCTTCTCGCCCGCCTGGGGATGACGCCGGATACCATGCCGCAGGCGGCGCACGGGGGACTGCTCCTGCGCCGCGCCTGCTGCCGGGCGGCATACCTGCGCGGGGCGTTTTTGGGAGGCGGCAGTGTAAACCGCCCGGGGGCCCCGTATCATTTGGAGTTTGTGACGCCGAATTATCAGTTCGCCGAGCTCCTGCAGTCTCTGCTGCGGCGGCTTCGTCTGCCGGTCGGCGTCACGGAGCGAAAAGATGCGTACATCGTGTACCTCAAGGAAGGGGACGCCATCGCCGATCTTCTGGCGCTCATGCAGGCGGACGCAGCGGTGGAAGCCTTTGAAGTGGCGCGAAACGTCAAAGATGTTCGCAATCAGGTGAACCGGCTGGTGAACTGTGAAACGGCGAATATCAGTAAAGCTGCCGCCGCGTCGGCACGGCGGATCGCGGAAATTCGCCGGTTAGAGGCGGAGGGAAAACTCGCCGCTCTGCCGGAACCCCTTCGGCAGACGGCGAAGGTACGGCTGGAGAACCCCGGCGCGACCTTGGCGGAACTGGCCGCGCTCTTGGGGATTGGCCGTTCGGGAGTGAATCACCGGCTGCGCCGGATCGCCGAGCTGGCAGGACGAAAGGAGGGAGAAAACTGAGTAAGCTGTATGTGAACCGATATAGCATGGCTTCGGGGAGAAAACGCTATGCTTGGAGGCACTGGCTGGGGGCGTTTTTTGCGCTTTGCCTTTTGGCGGCGGGAGGATTGGCGGCGTCGATTGCGATCTTTCCGCCGGAGGGCGTGCTGATCCTTGAATATCATAAAGTTAACGACTGGAGCAATGATGTGTATACCGTGCCGACGGCGGAGTTTGCGGCGCAGCTGGACGAGCTTTCGGCGCGGGGCTATACGACGATCTCTCTGCTTGATTTTTTGCGGGCAAAAAAGGGAAAGCAGAAGCTCCCGGATAAGCCGGTCATCCTCACCTTTGACGACGGCTATCTGGATAACTATACCGATATGCTCCCGCTCTTGGAGGCGCGCGGGATGAAGGCGACAGTGTTTATGGTGACGAACGACATCGGCCTGCCGGGTTATTTGACGTGGGATGCCTTGCGGGACATGCAGGAGCGCGGTATTGAGATCGGGAGCCATACCGCGAATCATCTGCCGCTCACCGGGATGCCGCCGTCGGAAGCGGAGAAAGAGGTCAAGCTGTCGAAGCTGCTTTTGGAATGGAACGGGATCCGCACGGTGTTCGGTTTTTCCTATCCGAACGGCAGCTATGCCGACTACATTTCGACAATTCTGAAAAGAAACGAATACCTGGCGGCGGTGACGGGCGATCCGGGACTTAATACGATGGATACGGATCCCTATCTTTTGCAGCGGATCAATATTCCTCGGCCCCGGTTGGGGCTGACGGAGTTTCGGCTCCGTCTCTTTAAGGCCGATCTTTGCGACCGGCTGGGGCTTTGGCGTCATAGGATAAAGTGATTCCTCTCGTGGGGAGAAGGGAGAAACGGAGAATGAAGATCAAGCGATGGGCGGCAGTCTGCCTGGCGGCAGGGTGCCTGCTTTGGAGTGGAACAGAAACGGGGGCGTCGCGCCATCTGGCGGAGCAGAGGGCGGCGCAGGAGAGGGAAAGCCGGGTAATGCAGGAAGAGGAAGATCGACAGCGAGCGTGGGAACTGGCGCAGGAAGCTGCGGATACGGAAAAAGCCAGAGGGGAGACGAAAGCGCCCGCCGATAAAACCGCGGAAGAAACACCGCGCGAGGCGCCGGCGGACACCGGAAAAACGGAAGCTGTCGGGCAATCTTCCGCCAAAGCGGAGGAAGTCGCGGCCGCCGAGGCGGGGGCAGATTCGACGAAGGGCGAGAAAACAGCGAAGCGGGAAAAGAAAGGAGCGCGAGACGAGGGCGTGGACGACGCGAATGGAAGTTTACGGAGCTACCTTCAGCGCTTGCGCGAGAAAGCGGACGAAATCCTCCATCCGGCCGAGCCGAATTTGCGTATTCGCGAGACTCGGCCGATGAGAGAATGGGCGGCGGAACGCTCTGACAGCGGAGGCACGCTGATTTTTTCCGATAGCCCGGAGTACGTCAAACAGGCGGGCATTCTCTACACAGACGAGCTGGACGGCGAGGCGCGGGTCCTCTTTTATCACCTGAACCAGATCAAAAGGCCCGCGAAAATCGCGCTGCTTATGGAAAACACCGGCGAGCGTGACGCTGTGATACAACTTACGCGCCGGGGGGTAAGCCGCCCGGGTGAGGACTATCTGGCGGTAGGAAAGGCGACGCAGGCCGCCTATTTTTCCGACGGGCAAAAGACGGAAAAGCTGACGATCGGCACGGGAGAGAGAAAGCTCCTGATGCCCGAACTGGAGGCGCTGATCATGCAGCCCGAGCAGCTCATTTACGGGATTGCCGATTTCAGCGCCAGCGCTCCGGTGCGCCTTTCCGTCCTTATCTGCCCAGCGGAGAACGACGCGATTCGTTACAGCCGTATTGCGCCGATCCTGCCGAAGGACGAACAGCGTCTGCGCGGCACGTTTCAAGGGATGAACCGGACCATTCGTGCTCGGGACAGTTATGATCCGGGGAAGGACGGTACGGTGTACTTTACAATCGGCGACGACAGGACAGATCGCTTCTTGACCGGGATCGACGCGACAGACGGCAGCCTGGTGACAAATTTTGGCAATTACGGCGTGCTCTATCGGGTCGAGGTTCCGATCGAAGGGCGCCGGCCGCTTCGCGCTATGCTCAACCCCATTGGCGGCGCTTATGCGGGCGTCATGCGGGTGCAGACGGCGGAGAAGGCGACGGCGCGCATTGTCCCTACGCCGCTTCGAGGGACGTCCTTTGGCGACGGGGTGAAAAATCCGATCCCCATGCGGGGAGATACGCCCATCCTCGACCCGGGGGCGGCGGTGGCGGATCTGGGCTTTTATCAGCGGACGAGAGGGATCAGCTTTGAGTTTTCTCCGCCGGGGGCGTCAAATTTGCCCACGAGGATCATCCTGATGCCCGAGGATACGAAATGACACTTGCGCGAATAGGAAAAAAGGAGTAAGATAATAGTCATAGGGTGACAGAACGAGCAGTTTTGTAAAGGGGGTCAGACCATGAAGCACATTAAGACGGTGAATAAGCCGACGCTCCAGAGCACGGTAAACAAGGGCGGCTGCGGCGAGTGTCAAGCATCCTGCCAGTCGGCGTGTAAGACGTCCTGCACGGTTGGCAATCAGGTCTGCGAGAAATAATCCAGACAAAAAGGTGTTGCCTCGGCAGCGCCTTTTTTTATTGCGGCGGGAGCCCTCTCGCCGCCGGGCAGGAACGATAGAAAACAGGGAGTATTTATGCGGGAAAGAATTCATAAATTTAAGCAAAACGGCCTCGCGATCATGCTTGATATAAACAGCGGTGCGGTGCATGTCATCGACGATATGATCTATGATATAATGGACGTTTTTGACGGGACGAACGGCGCAGCCGTTGTTCATGCGCTCCGTGGCCGCTACCCGGAAGCGGAAATAAAGGAAGCGCTGGCGGAGCTCGAGGAGCTGATCGCGGCAAAAGAACTTTTCGCCCCGGATATCGACGTCCCGCCGACGTTCGCTGCGAGCGGACTGGTGAAATCCATGTGCCTGATGGTGGCGCATGACTGCAACCTGCGCTGTAAGTATTGCTTCGGCGATACCGGCGAGTACGGCGGCAGTCGAGCGCTTATGACGAAAGAAGTGGGCGAAGCGGCCATCGATTACATCATCGCCCACAGCGGGCCGCGGATTCACTGTGAGGTCGATTTCTTCGGCGGCGAGCCGCTGGTCAATATGCCGGTAGTCGAGCAGGTCACAGCTTATGTGCGCCGCCGCGAGAAAGAGACCGGGAAGAAGTTCAAGCTGACGCTGACGACGAATGGCCTGCTCTTAAACGAGAAGAACCAGAAATTTCTTGACGATAATCATATCAGTCTGGTGCTTAGCCTTGACGGGCGTCGGGAGGTGCATGACCGGATGCGCCCCGACGCTGCCGGGCGGGGAACGTACGACCGGATCCTTCCCAATTTTCAGCGTACGGTAGCAGCGCGTGGCGGGAATAACTATTACCTGCGCGGCACCTATACGAAATATGATCTCGATTTTA
>CAJPUA010000030.1 GCA_905373705.1 uncultured Schwartzia sp.
GCGCTGAGAACGCGCTGCGCGTTTCCTGCCGACAGCGAAGAGGGAGTTCCCCCGCCGATGAATACGGCGTGGATGAGCCCTTCCTTTAGCCGCGGCCGATCAGCCGCCGCCTCAATCTCTTCGAGCAGCGCATCGACGTAGTCGTCCTCCGCCGACTGCTGCGCTGCGTTTTGGAAAAATCCGCAATAGAGGCATTTCGTTTTGCAAAACGGAATATGGATATAAGCCGCCTGGGTTTCTCCCTTGACGGCCGGCGTTTCCATAATGCGATTCCAGACCGCCTGCGCCTCCTCCGGCGGCACCATCTGTCCGCTGAGTCCCGCATGAACCACCCGTTTGCGGGGAAAGCCTTCCGTCAGGGGGTCTCCCTCAACCGTTCCAAACTGCAACTGCCGCTGTTCATCGGAAAGCCCGGAAAACATGTCTTCCAGTTTATAGCTTGCTGTCGTCATACCTTCCCCCTGCCGATGTCTTCCATCGTTTTCTTCGCAAATGCCCTGGCGGCAGCAAGATCCGCTTCGTCCGGATGCTTCGCCGCTTCGGCGTGAAGGGCGTCCCGCTCCGCCGATTGCCCGTGCACGTGCCCTTTGGGAAACATTTTATACATCATCTCAATGACCTTTGGATCAACGGCGCCTTGGCAGATGAATTTTCCTGCCGGCTTCTTTCCCTCCGGCAGAAGCTGCGCCGCCTTTTCCAGGCTTTCCGCGGCGTGAGGTGAGCGCGGATCCGCACCCAGCGTCGCGAAAAGCGCGACATGTTTGTTCATGAGCTTGGGCAAGAGATTCGCTGCGTCCTTATCCGCCTGGCCACGGTCAATCCAAAAGCCGAGAAATACGCAGTCATAATCGGCCAGATCCGCCGGAACCTGCTGCACGGATACAGCGCGGGTTCCCTCTGGCAACGCGGCGGCAATCGCTTCGCCGACCTTCTTCGTGTTTCCCGTCCGGGAAGAATATACGACAATAGTACGCATATAAATTCTCCTTTTCTTCATATATTATCTATATATAATATGCTATGTATATTTTTGCTTTTATCGCAGGTGGAAATTTACCGGCACAGAAACCGGAATCGACTGTCCCGTGGGGTTCGGATAGCTGCCAACCGAGCGCACCGCCTCAATCGCTGCGTCATCGAGGAGACTCTGTCCCGAGGATTCCTCCAGCGAAACGTTGGTAATATTTCCGCTGCTGTCGACAATACAGCTGACTGTAACAGAGCCCTCGAGATGACGCTTCATCGCCGTATACGGATATTGCTTGTTCGCATCAACGGCAGCTCGGAAGCCGGCGCTGTCAAAGGGCGCGTTGCCGGTCCCGGAAATGTTTCCCTCACCGCTGCCTTGTCCTTTCCCAGAGCCAAATCCACTGCCCTGCCCATCACCGACTCCTGAGCCGACGCCGGAACCGCTGCCCGAACCAATACCGGAACCACTTCCGGATCCGATACCGGAGCCGGTTCCCGTCCCTGTACCCGTTCCCGATCCGCCGCCCGATCCACCGCCGCTGGGATTTAAGCCGGGAACCGGCGCTGCCGCCGGAGATACCGGCGTATCAGGGGCAGTCGTTGATTCCCGTGAATCCACTGATCCGGACGGGGTGAAAGCGGGGGGCGCCAACGGCGCTTCTTCGGGCTTGGGGAGTGCCTCCGCCTCAGCGGCAAAGGTTTGTGCTTGCTGCACCGTTTCCACACGCTTCGCCATCTCTTCTGCGTTCAGCGGTTCCGGGAAGGCAGCCGCCAAGCCGCTGCCACCACCCCCGCCGCCGCCGGCATGACCGCTGCCCTGGCTGAAATCAGATGTTGCCAGGTCGACCACATACATTTGCTGTTCTTTCTCCGCGGCGACTTCGGCTAATCCCAGCGCGAAAAACAGCACGAGCAGAAAATGAAGGGCAATGGAAACGATGTACGCTTTTAGCCATGAAAGATTTCGTTCCATATAATATCCCTTCCGTCACTTTTGTTCCGCGGCGATTGAGAGGCGCTTCACACCCGACTGCTTTAACATATCCATAACGGCAACGACCTGCCCGTGCGCGGTACGCCTGTCCGCCTGTAAAACGACGGCAGCGTTCGCATTTTCCTGAATATGCTTTGTCATAATGCCGCTGGATTCCGTAATACTTACCGGCTTATTATCAATCGTCATATGGCCCGCTTCGTCCAGGGTAATAATAATCGGCAGCTGCGCGGGCGCCGAGGCGCTTTGTGCCTGCGGCAGCTGTACGGTCAGCGCTTTTTGCGCGACGGTTTGCAGACTGTTCATCATAAAGAAGACGAGCAAAAAGAAGATGATATCAATCATCGGAATAATCATGAATACCGGTTTCCTTTGCAGGCGATGTTTCGTGAAATTCATGCGTTATCCCAGCTTTCTCTTTTTGCGCCGATGACTGTTGAGCAGAGGCGCTCCGTATCCGTCACCAGCGTATCGAGTTGATGGCTGAAATACGTATAGAAGCAAAAGGCGAGAATGGCCACGCAAAGGCCGGTGGCCGTCGCGACCAGAGCCTCGCCGACCCCGCCGGTAATCGCCGCCGCCCCGCCGCCGCTGTCGAGCACGCCGAAGGTCTGGATCATGCCCGTAACCGTACCGAGCAGCCCCAAAAGGGGAGAGATCGTCACCACAGCGCTGAGATAGTCAAGATAGCGGTGAAAGCTGATGGACTCCATTGACATGCGGTCCTCAAAAGCGCCCTTCATCGCACTTTCGGAGGAATCGTGCTCCATGCCGCTCGCGATGACACGGCTCAGCGCCGAAGGAAATTCCTCGCAGAGCTGCCGCACCACGGACCAATCCTTCTGCGCCGCTGCGTGGTAAACGCCATGAAAAAACGCTTTCGAACCCCGGCGATTATTGCGGTAGTAGTAAAATCGCTCCACGGCGATCGCCAGCGTGATGATCGAGAGGAGAAGCAGCGGGTACATGACAAAGCCGCCGCTGTTAAAGAGATGAATAAAATTTTCCATAAAATAACCACTCCTTAAGTAAAGATTTCCGCCCTAACGGGGCGGCTTTCCCAAACGAATCAGAAACTGGCGCGCATGCCGAAGAGATAGATGCGCCCCGCCATTCCCAGATAGGGATCAAAATGATTGAAAAGATTCATGACGCCCAGATAGCATGTCGCATGTTTGCTGATATCTTTTTCGAGCATGAGATTCCAGAGGCCGTAATTTTTTTCCCGGGCGACTTTCTCGCGCGTAAAGCCGTGCTCGATGTCACCTTTTACATACTTATTGGCGTCTCCTTCATTGCGGAAGAGACGGTACACTTCGCCCGTATTCGGATCGGTAAATTCTGTATACTCGAGATCCGGCGCGCCGCCGACGAAGTGGCCCGTTGCGATGCGGTCGCGAATATCGAGATAGTTGCGCGCGTAATCGCCCCAGAACGTCGCACGCCAGCCATGCTTCTTGTCGTTATAATTAAACGTGAGATTCAGCGTGTGCCGGGCGCGTCCCTCGAGCCGTTTGTTCGTTTGCCGATCGCGGGCATCAAGGTAGGTATAGCCGAACTTAACGCTGAAATCTCGGGCAATTTCGCGCCTGACCTCCAGCTCAAGGCCCTGCATGCGCGCCTTGGAGATGTTCTGGTACGTGTACACATCGTCCATGGCGGGAATCCCCGACACCATATCCGATTCATCGAGGACATTATCTTTGATATCTTGCCAGCTTCCCGCGTTCTGTATCTCATGGACGAGATCCTCATAGGAAGAAGAACCCCAAACGCTGGGATATCGCACTTTTCTGTCGTAATAAGTGCGCCCGTAGAGATTTTTGCTGTCCTTTTCCCCCGTGTACATGATCTGCATATAATCTCGGAAATCATTGCGGAACAAGGTGACCTTCACGCTGGTCTTTTTGTCAAGCTCTGCCTCTACGGATACATCCATATTGAGCGCTTTCTCGGGTTTCAGCTCGGGATTTCCTTGAAAGAGCCAGCCGTTACGAATCGGTGGGGTCGGATTCAACGACGGTTCGTACATTTCCCAGTCATGATAGAGTTCAGCGATCCCGGGGGTGGAAAAACTGGTACCGATATTCGCTTTAAGGCGTAAATTCGGCCGCATTTTGTAGGTTGCGCCGATAGAAGGGGAGAGATGAACGCCGAAATGGCTGTGATTTGTATAGCGCAGAGCAGGGATAATGAGCAGCTTCTTGCTCACCTGCCAATCATCCATGAGATAAGCGCTGTAATAATTGAGGGACGTTTCATATATATCACCGGTATACGAGCGCTTGTTGGGGTCAGAAGGATCTGTGGGATTGGGGAAGGTATATATTCTGGTTTCCTGCCGCGGCTCCTGCCCCGGTACGAGGATGCGTGTACCTTCGCCGCTTTCTTTATGGTAATCCGCGCCCATCGTCACATAATGCTTGTCATGCATCATTAACCCTAGAGACGCTTCCAGTACGCGATCCTCACGGTTGAAATAATCAAAATAAAAATGATGATAGGGAATGGTTCCCGGAACAATCGGACCAATTTCATAATTCACGTCGGAATTATGCTGCGTCTTATAGGCGCGGATCCGAAAATCCGCCGTATCCGTCTGCTTTTTCCAGTCGATGCTGTAATTTCGCCGCCAGGCGTCTTCCAAAGCGTTCATCTTGAGCATTGTGCCGAGCGGCGTATCCTTTTCCAGATCCTCGTCGAGGTTATCGGCCGAAAGCGTCAGCGACTCGCCTCGACTCAGCGTAAATTCGATCCGGCCGCTCATGGGCGTGCGTTTGCCGTAATACTGCATGGAGGAACCGTCTTTATCGTAGAGAAACGGCGCGGTTTTGCTTTTTCCATAAGAAAAATCCATGTAAATTCCTTTGCCGATCTCTCCGGTGGCAAAGTTTACGTTATGGTTATACTGGCTGCCGCCCTGGCCGATCCAGGAACGTTCCAAAGTGACTGTGCCGCCCATCTTATGCGGAATCTTGGTAACGATATTGATCACGCCGCCGATAGCGTCTGCACCGTAGCGCGCCGTGCCTGAACCGCGGATGACCTCGATATGGTCGATATTATCAAGCCCGATACGATTCGCCTCGTCGGTGGCGCCATAATACTTGCTGAGGCCGCCCGCCAGCCGTCGGCCGTCAACGAGAATCAGTGTATGACGCGGATCCGCGCCGCGAATGGAAATCGTCTTGCGCCCCATGTTGTCCGTGCCCATCTGAATATCCTGTTCGGCGGCCAGCGCATCCGAAAGCGTCCTTGCGCCCTTGCGGTCGATGTCCTCCCGCGTGATGAGCGTCTTTGTTTCCGGCGCTTCTTTGAGCATTTCCTTCTCATAAACCGCTTCGACGTTAACCGCTTCCGTCGTCACTCTCTCCGCTTCGCCGGCATGTTCTCCCTCTTCGGCACAAAAGGCCGAGGATTCGAGAAATATACATATCGCGGCAGTAAGCGCCGCGTATGCGGTCCTTTTCATTTTTCCTGCCTTTTTCAGCATTTTTACCTCCTATCGTAAAAAGTGAATCTCGTACACTTCTGAATACCATTCACAATCATAAATTGTATTAATGGTTCGCTTTGATGTTAACAAGAATGAAAATCGTTGTCAATATATTTTCTAAAAGAATGTTATTAAAAATTCATTATTGGCTCATTAGAAGATCTGGCGCAAATATGGTGTCGCGTGAAAGCTGACGATGATTAAAATTTTTCTGCTACGGATATTCTAGTAGACTTCTGCATGGAAGGTATGCTATAATTTTATATATAAGAAGATGTTTTTTAGAGGAGGTATTTGGCATGAAGATGGGCAAGCTTGGCCGATTGACACTTTTTGGCGTTTTGATGGCTTTGGTGGCGGCGCTTTTGACGGGCTGCGGCGGAGACGGAAAAACGACGGGGGAAAAAAAGTTTTTAAATATCGCTACCGGCGGTACGGCAGGAACATATTATCCGATCGGCGTAGCGATGGCGGAGATATTGAACAAGTCGATTCCCGGCATGAACGTCAGCGTGCAGAGTACCGGCGCTTCGGTAGCGAATATCAATATGCTCAAGGATGGGTCGGTCGAGTTAGCGATCGTGCAGAACGACATTATTTATTACGCGGAGAATGGTACGAAAATGTTCCAGGATAATAAAATCGCCAGCCTGAAAGGGATCGCGGCGCTTTATCCCGAGACGTGTCAGATCGTGACGCTGGAAAAGAGCGGTATTAAGTCGGTGACGAATTTTAAGGGGAAAAAGATTGCTGTCGGCGCAGCGGGCTCGGGGGCGGAGGCGAATGCCCGGCAGATTATGGAGGCCTACGGCATTACGTATAATGATATTGAGGTGCAGTACCTCTCTTTCAGCGAGGCGGCGAACGCTCTGAAGGACGGCAATGTGGACGCGGCGTTCGTTACGGCGGGATTCCCCACGGCGGCGATTCAGGACATTGCCTCACAGCACCCGGTTCGTCTCTTACCCGTTGATGCGGATAAGGCGGACGCGCTCATCGCGGAATATCCTTTCTACACGAAAACGACGGTTCCGGCTGGTACTTACACAGGCTTTAATGAAGAAGTGCCGGCGGTATCGGTTATGGCGATGCTGGTTGCCACGGACAAGCTGGACGATCAGCTGGGTTACGAGATAACGAAAGCACTTTTCACCGGATTGGATCGCCTGCAGGCGGCGCATTCGGTCGGCAAGATGATTACCAAGGACGGCGCGATGAAGGGCATGTCCATCAAGATGAACGGTGGAGCGGAGAAGTTCTTCAAGGAATGATCCTCGTATGTGGACAGAGAGCGGGCGCCGGAGTATCGAGCGCCCGCTCTCCCTTTGAAAAGGGGCACGGCGAATGGTGATGAAACGCTGGGCGGCGGTACTGACGACAGCGCTCCTGCTGGCGGGCGGCTGGTTCATCCTTCGTCCCTGTCTGTTTATAAAGGCGCCGGCTGGTTTGTTGGCGGTAATTCCGGCGACGCCGGGGATGGAATTTTCTACGCGATTTATCCATTCGGTGCAAAAGACGCCAGTGGAAGAGTTTTTTGCCGTGAATGAAAGCCGGGACGGATTTATTCTGCGCATGACCCGCTATCAGTCGTTTGGGGTCGGGTTGCCGTTTCTGGCGGAGGAAGGCGCGTTCCGGGCGGACGGGAATTTTTTTGTCGTAGAGGATATGAAGCGGCGCTTTTCCCGCCTCGATTTTCGCCCCGGCGTGGGAACGGAGCTCACGCTGACCGTGGGCGGCGAGGTTTACCGGCTTTACGAATTGGTCCCGCCGGGCGCGCTGGTCAGCGTTTACATAGCGCCCTGTTATCGGCGGTGGCAGGATGCCACTGATATTACTCATACAGAAGAGGGCGTCTCTGCCGGCGCCGAATGGAAAGCGGCGCTTCGGCGCGGGCGATATACATAAGGGAAGGTTGAATAGGATATGATGGACGAGAAGCACGAAAAACTGGCGCAAGAGGTTCTGAAAAAATACGATAAGGAGGCAAATACGGCGGAACATACCGGCTTTTTGGCGAAATTTGTCGCCGCGCTGGCGGTTTCGTTTTCCGTGTTTCAGCTCTATACGGCGGTATTCGGAGTGCTTGATGCGCAGCTTCAGCGGGCGGTGCATCTGGGGTTCGGACTGGCGCTGGTATTTTTGCTTTACCCGACGCGGGGGGGAAAGCCCGGGGAGATGAAAACACACGTTGAGGACTATGTGCTGGTGTTTTTGGGTGCGGCCGCGCCGGGGTATATCCTGCTTGAGTATCAAAAGCTGGTGCTGCGCGCCGGCACGGTGACAGAGGTGGATTTTGCTGTCGGACTCGTAGGGATCCTCCTGGTCATAGAGGCGACGCGGCGGGTCGTCGGCATACCGATGGTCGTTGTGGTGCTGCTCTTTCTTGGCTACGCTTTCGCCGGCCCGTATATGCCAGGGGTGCTCGCCCATCGCGGCTTAACGCCTCAGCAGCTTGTCGGTCACCTTTTCTATACGACGGAGGGTGTTTTCGGCATACCGCTGGGGGTTTCTTCGACGTTTATTTTCCTCTTTATTTTGTTTGGCGCGTACTTGGAATCGACCGGCCTGGGGCGGTTTTTCATCGATCTGTCGAACGCGCTGGCCGGCTGGGCGTCGGGGGGGCCGGCAAAGGTCGCGGTGCTTTCCAGCGGTCTCATGGGAACCGTTTCCGGAAGCTCCGTGGCGAATGTCGCCGGAACGGGCAGCTTTACGATTCCGATGATGAAAAAGCTCGGCTATGACCGGGAATTTGCCGGAGCCGTCGAAGCGGCAGCCTCGACAGGCGGGCAGCTCATGCCGCCCGTCATGGGGGCGGCGGCATT
>CAJPUA010000031.1 GCA_905373705.1 uncultured Schwartzia sp.
GCAAAGCCACCGGCGGCAACCCGCAATTAGGCGCTTTTATTGCGATGAATGCGATCAGAAACAATGACTTTGGTTACACCATAGAAGAATTACAGGAAGAAATCGAAAATAGCAACTATGGAGAACAGATTTGCGCAATAAGAGGAATAGAACCCACACCGGAAAATATCACGAAGATAGAAAACGAATTTCTAAGCAACGTATTAAATTTACCGAAATCAACAATACATGGCTTCATGATTAATGGAGAAGGTGGATTAACTAAAGGACTTGGAATAGGCGCTGGGGCCGTAATTGATACCTATGGTAACGTCTATCATGCAGAAGATATAGGTGTATCTAAAGGATTATCGACGCCACTCAGTGGAGAAGTATGTGCATTGACAATCATTCCATTGGATGACACAGTAGATTTAACGGATAAAAATGTAATAAGAGACATTCTTACTGGGGAAAGTGTCGGTATCACAGCCTATTTTGGGGTTGGAGGTGGGTTGTCCATGCCTAGAAACGGTGTCTACGAAGGAAAAGTAGTAATTTTAAAACGAGGCTTTGGGCTCCCTCAGATAGGGATATCAGATGGAAAGACAGAACTTGTAGAGGATATGATAAAACGTAGATTGGAGGAACCTCAGATTGAAGATTGACATATTTGGTAAAGAAAGAGAGATTACTTTAAGGGATTGTCTTATCGTAATAGGGGAAATACTCTTATTATACGGCTTCTCCGAATTACAGGTGCAATCTAATAATGAAGCGAATGCGGAAGGAATGGCCAAAATGCAGGCGGCTATTCCGGCAGTTGTATCCATGGATGGAACCGAATCCCTTCCGGAAAAAATGAAAATGGTATCCAGAACCAGAGGATTTTATTACGGGAGGTGTCATATTAATGAAAAAGCCAGTGAAAAAGACATTGCCCAGCACTACAAAAGGGAATTTCAAAAATACGGATGGAAATACATAGGCAGGTACTATTGGAAAGATATTCACCCGGAAAAACATATAGATGAAAGGTATTATTGCTTTGAAAAAGAGGGAGAGTATTGTATGAATTTCTGTTTGCAAATGGATAAGTTTGTAGAGGGTGGTGGAACAAGAATAATATTTGCTATTGACCTAAAAAAGGACAATGATGATCGAAAGTATTGCAAAATAGAGGATGAAGAACCGTAACGGAAGACATAGACCGTAACCAAGCCCGAAAAGCAGAAGCAGGACGTCTCTGCCCTCAAACGGGATACGAAGGAGCCTCTGAATCAACTTGAGGAGTTATAAAATGGACAAAGCAGCATTGAAATTGAAATTAAAAAACATATTATTATATTTACTTAGAAATATATTGTCATATATACGGAATTCTTTAGCTCAATATAAATTTCAATATATCCTTATCCTGATCCTGCCCTTTTGGATTATGTATAGTATCTATTATACATATTATGATGAAACTACTAAAGACGCGGTGATCGTGGAAACGGAGCAGATCCGTAACTATATAGGCGGAGATCCTGTCGTTGATTATAAAGGTAAGGAAAAAATAATATCTTTTTATTCGGAAATATATATCCCTAATAATGATAGGGAGAGTATCAACAAATATCGAAATTATTTATCAGAAAGTGGATATAAAAAAATTGATGATACTCTTTGGGCGAAAGGTAAATATTCAATTAGCGAAAATCATGACGGGGAATATACAATTATCAATATAGAATACATAAAAGATAAGATTCAATAAATGCCAAAAGCGTAGTTGATCCAAATGAAAGGCCCACAGGAAGGGCCTTTCATTGAAGATTAGGATTTTTGGGAAAGAACGAGAGATCACACTCAAAGACTATCTGGGCATAATAGGAGATATAACTTATTTAGGAGGAGCAGAAGATGCCTCTATTGATCATTGAAATCTTCAAAGATATTAAAAACATCATTCTGAAACACAAAATAGCTGGTGTTCTCGGCTTATTAATGCCTCTGGCCATAGGTTATATTTTCTATGATACATATATTGATAAAACTACCAAAAGGGAAGTACTCATTGAATCGGAAATAATAAAAAATATAGTTGATAATAATTGTGAGATTGTTTATCGAAATGAAAGGCGGTTAATATCCTTCTGCTCTGAAATAAGAGTACAAGAAAAGAATAACGTAAAAAAAGTTGAACAATATTTAATGCAAAGTGGGTATAAAAACAGTCAAAGCGACCAAAATACAATGATATGGAAAAAAGGGAAAATGTATATATATGAGAATAGTAACGATAATGGGATGACTATTTTTTCTGTGCATTATTGGAAAAATGTTTACACAAAATAAGTGACGGCTGTAAATAAATATACGAATCAAAGAAGGTCCTTACATTGAAGATGGAACTATTTGGGAAAGAAATTGCTTTAATTACAGCGAATTTGCTGTTATGCGTTAACATTGCAATAGCGGCGCCTGCTCCTGATGTGACGGAACAGCAGCAAAAGGCAAGGCAGCAGGAGACGGAACAGCAGAATAGAATTGAGTCGCCATCCGTAATGACCGATTCGGGAAAGATGGACGAGGCTGACAATCCTTGGGAACTGCCGGAAGAAAAAGACGGTATGCAGGTGGATACGTTTGTGATTGATGACGGCGGGAAAAACTTCCAATGGTTAAAAAGGGAACTGAAACCATACGAACAGCAAAAAATAGGAGTAAAGGGCTTATCGCTATTAGTGGAAAAGCTCAATACGAGGTTAAAACACCGCGGCTTTATCACGTCTCGGGTGATTCTTCCCGAGCAGAATATCGCCCGAAAATGTGTTGTTTTTAAGGTGCTTCCGGGCTATATTGAGGAAATCAAATTCGCGGACAATGAGAAATACGGGACATGGCGCAACGCTTTCCCGTGTTCGGCCGGAGATATTTTGAATGTGTATGATCTGGATCAGGGCTTAGAGCAGATGAAGCAGGTCCCCTATCAGAACGTGAAAATGAACTTGGAGCCGGGAACGGAACCAGGGAAAAGCATCGTGATTTTAGAGGTGACGCGGGTAAAGCCTTGGAGCCTCGGGATTTCCTGGGATGATAGCGGATTGGCAGCCACAGGAAAACATCAGGGCGCCGTTCATTTTTCGGTGTATAATCCTACCGGGCTGAACGATGTCCTCAGTGTGTCGGGTGCCCATGATACAGAACGCCGGGATACGTTTGGCACGAAGAATTACAGCTTCTATTACAGCATTCCGTGGAGGAAATATTCTTTTAGCGTCAGTCATTATTACAGCGAGTATGAGCAGGCGGTCCCTGCCCTGCTTCCCTACATGCAGCAGAGCAAAAACAGCAGCTGGGAGTTCGGTGTGCAGCGTCTGCTCTATCGAGACCGTAAGAGCAGGACACAGTTTATCGGGAAAATCCTGCACCGGCACAAACGGAATTATTTGAACCACGAAGAGATCAGGGTACAGGAATTACAGACAACCGCGTATCAGATCGGCGTCAATCACAGGCATTATATCGGAACCGGCATGATCGATGCCCTGGTTTATTATCAAAAGGGGATCCCCATCTTGGGCGCCATGCCGGGGCTTGATGATCACAATCCGGCGTACATGACGACGCGTTATGAGATGTGGGGCTGGAATTTGTACTATGGGACGCCGTTTAGGTGTTTTGGCGCCGAGGCGCGGTATAAATTTGTGATGCGCGGGCAATATACGCCGAACATGCTGTATTCAGCAGACCATTTTTCGATCGGCGGGCGCTACACGGTAAAAGGCTTCAGCGGAGCGAATACCCTGGCGACGGAAAACGGTTATGTCATAAAGAATGAAGTCGGCTTTCCGATAAAGGAAAGCAATATCGAGCCGTATATCGGGGTGGATTACGGCAGAACGTGGGGGCCTTCGGATGGATTTAATCTTGGCCAGGTGCTCGCCGGAGCCTATTTAGGGCTCCGGGGAAGGATTTCGTGCCTGTCGTTTGACGTTTTTATCGGAACGCCGATTGATAAACCGGCAGGGTTTAAGGCCGACAAGGGGGCCGGCGGATTCAGTCTGTATTGGGAGTTCTAAGGTAGCACTGATAAAATAGCCCCTCAGATTGGTGCAGATTTTTCAGCCTATCAAGGAGATAAACCGGACGCATAGCAGAGCTTATGCGAAGGATTTTTTGACGCCAAGAGGACAGAAAAGATGCGCCAAGATGGCGGGCGGAATATGAAAACAAACGCTTTCTGACACGCCCCCCTTGCCATTCGCAGCTAAACCTTCTAAAATAAAAAATAGACATACAGGAACCGCGATGCCTAAAAGGCTGGAGATAGCGTAACAGGGAGTGAACTTACAATGCCGCAGATAATTTTTACATCCAATGAAATTAAGCAGAGACTACGGCCGATTTTCACCAGCTACAAAATCCGGCAGGCGATTCTTTTCGGCTCTTACAGCAAAGGTACGGCTACAAAGAACAGCGATATCGATTTACTGGTGGATAGTAACCTTCGTGGATTGAAATTCGTGGGTTTTGTGGAAAAACTGCGGGAGGCGCTAAACGACAAAAACATGGATGTATTTGACATCACCCACATCGAACCGCAGTCACGAATTGCCCGGGAAATCAAACGGACGGGGATAGAAATTTATGCCGGATAAGATGATTATTGACAAAATGCTCCGTTACACCGCCAAGGTGTGCAAATATTGCCAGGATCTTTCTTATGATGAATTCTGTGGCAGTGAAATGCTCATCGAAGCGTGCGTATTCAATCTCAGTCAAATTGGTGAACTGACTATAAAATTAAGAGACGAATGCAAAGCGGCAAATCCTCAAGTGGCATGGGCGCAAATCTACGGCCTGCGAAATCGTATTGTCCATGATTATGAGGGCGTAAATCTTCGTCTGATTTGGGAGATTATTTCCGACGATATGCCGAAGCTGCAGCGGGAATTGAGCGCCATAAAAAAAGGTTTGATGCGAATGAATAATGGTAAGACGATCCCCAAAAAACTGACCGAAAGAGGGACATCGATGGGTGTGGCGAAGCCAATCAAAAAGGAAAAACCATGACTAAAATACTTTTTGTCTGCCATGGCAATATCTGCCGCTCGCCGATGGCGGAGTTTGTCATGAAGGAGCTGGTGCGGCGCGCCGGACGGACAGCGCAGTTTGCGATCGCGTCGGCGGCGACGTCGACGGACGAGATCGGCGCCGACGTTTATCAAGGGACGCAGGAGGAACTGACACGGCACGGGATCCCTTTCTCGCACCGACACGCGCGGCAGGTCACGCGGGAGGATTACGACCGCTGGGATCATCTGGTGGTGATGGATAAAGCGAATCTCGCGGCGATGCCGGGACTGGTCGGGCCGGATCGCGCGGGAAAAGTGCGGCGGCTCCTGGAGTTTGCCGGAGAGGCGCGGGATGTCGCCGACCCATGGTACACCGGCGATTTTACGACGGCGTACCGGGATATTTCCCGCGGCTGCGAGGCTCTTTTAAAAACGCTCTGCCCGGATCCTGCGCCCGCCGAGACCAAAGGCAAATAACCGGCGCGCGAAGATTTCCCTGCCATAAAAAGAGAGGACGTGGCTGAATGAAGCCGGAGCTTTATACGGAAGAAGAATGGAACGCCGTAGAAGCGCACATTAATACGTATTACGGCAAGGTCGAAAATGTCTTTCACGAAATTGTTTCCCCGGATATTCATGTGGATATTTATATCGTTCCCCCCGGCGACAGGTGGGGCTATTACCGGCTGGTTACGCTGGGCATGGGCGCGCACCGCATGGCGGTTCCCGCGGATCTGAAGGAGCATAAGCTGGAACGCGCCGAGCTCACGATCGCGCTCGGCGCCGATTGGAAGATCAATGACGACGACGAGAAATGGTACTGGCCGATCCGGCTTTTAAAGGTGCTGGCCCGCCTGCCGATGGAAAGCGACACCTGGCTGGGCTGGGGGCACTCGATCGAAAACGGCGGTCCTTTTGCCGACAACACAGCGCTGTGCGCGTCGCTCCTCGTTACGCCTTTCGGGGTGGAGGAGGAGGGCTTTGTCTGCCCCTTGCCCAACGGCGACGAAGTGAATTTTTATCAGGTCATACCGCTCTATCAGAATGAGCTGGAGTATAAGCAGGCCCACGGGACCGATGCGCTGCTTCTCAGGCTGCTGTCGGCGGGATTTGTCGTACGCCCCGACCGCCCCAACGCCCTGACGGATTTCGTGATGGACGACGCGGCCTGGCACCTTGAAATCCTCCAGGAGAAGCGGCTTCCCGTCGAGGAAATTACCGCCTGTAATCATCTGGCGATTTACCTACGCTGGTGCCTTGCGCATGGATTATTAAGCAAGAAATTCTTAGCGCTTCACGGTGCGGCGCTTCGCCAGACGAAAAAAGCTCCCGCTGCAAACGGCTTGCGGGAATTCATTCGGCGGGAGCTGCACGGTCATTTGAAGCGCGGCTATTTCAATGAGGACGGAGCCGCCTTCGCGGATTATTATTACGGCGACGGCGGCGGCGCGCCCTATTTCCCTTCCGACATTGACGATTACGCCCTGCGCTATTTTGGCGCCGCGCGTTACTACTCCGAGGAATTCAAGGATGAGGCGTACCTTTTCGTCCCCTTTAACGAAGCGTATTATCAGGACATGGCGCGGATCATGGATCGCCGCTGGATCGCGTGGCAGAACCAAAAAGAACCCATCTCACCGGAGGACAGGGAGCCAGGTCCCTTGGCCGAGGCGCTGATCGCGTATCTTGACTGCGATTGCCAGTACTTTCCTCCCCTCGCCGACGACGATCCCATCACCGCCGCCTTTGGCTACGCTAAGCGGATCGGTGCGCGGGAAGGCTTCATCCCGGTTCTCGTCGCCGCGGACGAGGGTCTTTGGGAGGCGCTCATGGGAAATTCCGATCCCCAGAGCGATAGCGCTGATAAAGCGTACACCTTTAACGCCGCCCGCGTCGAAGCGTACCGCGATAAGCTCCTCGCCCAGCCGGTAAAAGACGGGCGCGGCCTGCTCTCCAGCCGTCGCGAGGATTTCGCAAAGGACGCGGCGGATTCTCCGCCGGCGCGCGGCGAGGCCGAGGCAAATAACAGCTTCATGGGCTACTGGGATTACGAGACAGGGAAAACGATACCGCTCATCCTCGCGGAAATTCCCGTGAAAAATCCGTGGGAGGTTTTCGCCTATCTCCCCTTTGGCGGCTGGAACGAATGCCCGGACACCGCCGATTTGATGGCCGCCGTGAAATATTGGCACGAGCGCTACGGCGCGGTTCCGGCGGTGATGACCCACGACGTGCTGGAGTTCCTCCTGCCCGCTCCTGTCCCCCACGAAGCCGCGTGGGAAGTGGCTCAGGAGCATTACGCCTTCTGCCCCGACGTCATTGAGCAGAGCGGCGCGGATATGAGCGCCGGCAAGCTGTCGCGCGCGCTCATCAAGTCGCACGTCTGGCACTTCTGGTGGGATTAAGACGTGCGCATTTCAGGAAGGAGTTCTCATGTTTCATGATATTGGCCGAACGCTGATGATCCTGGGCGCGGCGCTGCTTTTTTTCGGCGCCCTCGTTCATTTCGGCGGTCGCTTCCTCTCGCTGGGCGATCTTCCCGGCGATTTCCACTGGGAAAACGGCCGCACGTCGTTTTTCTTTCCGCTGGGAACCAGTCTCTTTATAAGCCTTCTCCTGACGATTCTGGCTAATCTCTTCCTGCGCTAAGTGTAACGCCATAACAAAAGCTTCGAGGCGCGTGATTTTTCGCCGGCGGGAAAAGAATACACGCGATAGATATTGACAGCAAAAAAGAGAGCGCGTCACTTTGACGCGCCCTCTTTTTTTGTGTTATCAATCGTATTCAGTCCAAATCGTGCGGCACCATATCCTCGTCGCGCAGCGTGCCTTCTTTGGCGCGCTGTGCGAACTCCGCCGTCGCGGTGAAAAGGACGTCGCTGGAGCTGTTGAGCGCCGTTTCGCAGGAATCCTGCAAGACGCCGATGATGAAGCCGACGCCGACGACCTGCATGGCGAGATCGTTGTCGATGCCGAAAGAGGCGCACGCCACCGGAATAAGCAGC
>CAJPUA010000032.1 GCA_905373705.1 uncultured Schwartzia sp.
GGAAATGGCTTCCGGGTTTTTTGTTTGCATGAAAAGGTTGGAAATTCAAAAGGGATAAGGAGTGGGAGAATGGACAAGGAACAGCCGATAGGCGTATTGGATTCGGGGCTGGGGGGCGTGAGCGTTCTCCGTGCTCTGCGGGAGGTATTGCCTAAGGAAAATTATCTCTATTTTGGGGATTCCGCGAATGCTCCTTACGGCGTAAAAACGGAAGAGGAGATTTTAAATCTTTCCTTGAAAGCGGCGGAGAAACTGATCGTGCAGGGCGTCAAAGCACTGGTCATCGCCTGTAATACGATCACCGGTGTGGCGGCGACGGCGCTGCGGGAAAAATATGGCAAACTGATTGTTGTGGGGACGGAGCCGGCGGTAAAGCCGGCCGTTGCCGCGAAGCCCCGGGGAACAGTGATGGTGATGGCCACTACGGTAACGCTTGAGGGAGAGCGCTTTCAGGCTCTTTTGCGGCGTTGGCGGGGCGAGGCGACAATCATCGAGTGTCCTTGTCCGGGGCTTATGGAGTTTGTAGAACAGGGCGAAATTTCTTCTCCGGCGCTGCGCGATTATCTGACGGAAAAAATCGAGAGCTGCGGGGGATGGGATGCGGACAGCGTCGTTTTAGGCTGTACGCATTACCCCTTCGTGCAGGAAATGATCCGAAAAATTATAGGGCCGCATGCCAGGTTTTTTGACGGGGCGTTGGGCATCGCCCGGCAGACAGAACGGCGTTTGGCGGCAGAATATTTGCTCAGTGACAGGAAAGCGCCGGGAACGATTATCTGGCAGAACAGCTCGGCAGATGCCCGGCTGATCGCTCTGGGCGAGAAATTATTAGCAATAAAATAATAAAAAATACGTTTTCGCGGTTTTCGTTTGACACCCTTAGCGGTGGACGCTATACTATAAAAAATAAGCGAAATAAATTGCCGTGTTACGAATCTATATTGATATTGTATGATGTAACTTACCGAGTGAAAGGAGAGAATACCATGGATTTAAATCAGGAATCATTACGCATCCATAAGGCGCATAATGGAAAGCTGGCGACAATCCCCAAGGCGAAGCTGGCCGACAGGCATGATTTAAGCGTCTTATATACGCCGGGGGTAGCTGCGCCTTGCTTGGAAATCAAAGGGAATAAGGATCTTTCCTTTGAATATACCTGCCGGGGAAATATGGTGGCAGTCGTAACGGACGGAACCCGTGTGCTGGGCTTGGGCAATATCGGGCCGGAAGCGGGAATGCCGGTTATGGAAGGGAAGGCGATCCTTTACAAGGTATTTGGCGATGTGGACGCGGTTCCTATTTGTCTGGATACGTCAGACAAGGAGAAATTTATCGAAACGGTACGTTATCTGCAGCCAAATTTTGCCGGTATAAATTTGGAAGATATCGAATCACCGAAATGCTATGACATCGAAGACGCTTTAATCGAGCAGATGGATATTCCGGTGTTTCATGACGATCAGCATGGCACGGCAATCGCTTGCGCCGCTGCCTTGTTGGGGGCGCTTCGGCTGGTTAAGAAAGACATTGCTTCCGTCCGCATTGTCGCCAATGGCGCCGGTGCGGCAGGAACAGCTATCGTTCGCCTGCTTCTCAGCCTGGGTGCTAAGAATATTATCATGATTAATTCCAAGGGCGCCATGTATGAAGGGATGGATATGTCCCGTGTTAACCGGGTGCAGGCGGAACTTCTGAAGAAAACGAATCAGGAAAAACGGCGCGGGACTCTTGCCGAAATAGCCAAGGGCGCGGATGTATTACTGGGAGTTTCTCGGGCGGGAGTTTTTACGCCGGAGATTATCAGGAGTATGAATACGGACGCCATTGTTCTGGCGATGGCGAATCCTAACCCGGAAACGAGCTATGCCGCCGGGAAAGAGGCTGGCGCCCGCGTGGTCGGCACGGGGCGTTCTGACGCGCCGAATCAGGTCAATAACGTGCTGGTTTTCCCAGGTTTGTTCAGGGGCGCGATCGATGTCCGGGCGTATAAAATTAATGAAGAAATGAAGAAGGCGGCGACATGGGCGATCGCTGAGCTGATCCCTGACAGTGAACTGCGTGAGGATTACGTCATTCCCGGCGCTTTTGATCCGAAGGTCGTTCCCGCAGTGGCGGCGGCGGTAGCGAAGGCCGCTATGGATTCGGGGGTGGCCCGGATCAAAGTTGACCCGCAGGAGGTTTATCGCCGGGCGGCGGAGCGCACGAAGCATTTTCGCGAGCAAATGGCGAAGCTGTTAAAAAAATAAAAGGTGTTTTCTGCGGCGTGCAGAAATATAATAACCGGCGAATGGCGCTGCCGTTTCCTATGAGCAAAATGTATCAGCTCATGGGAAACAAGTCCATCGCCGGTTTTTTGTGATATAATAACACTTAGCGAGCGCGACCGAAGGGAGCGGGAGGTTAGTGTGAATTATACCTATGTATGGGGGTTGTTATGGGAAAACGGGAGGAGAAGGTTTTATTATATCAGTTTCTCGATGAGGAACGCCTGCAGGCCGCGCGGAATGTTTTGCGAAGGCTGGGAATTGCCAGCGAGGCGCTGCCTGCCTCCTGCTGGGCGCAGAAGATTGGGTTCCTGCTCGGGTTGAAGGGCTATTCTGCCGCTTCGGAGCCGGAAGATAAGGAAGCCTTTATTTTTTCCCATGAAGTCATAATCCTGTACAATATTCAAAACCGGCGGCTCGATCAAGTTTTAGGAGCGCTTTCGACGGCGATTGGAAGAATGCGCTATAAGGCGGTTGTAACGCCCATGAATCGTTTATGGTCCTTACGCCGCCTGTGTGAGACAATGCAGAAAGAACACGCTTTTATAGCCGAGAAAATATCGGACACAGAGAAATTGAGGAGCGAATAGGCAAGCTTAAGAGGATGCGAGGGGGCATAATCTTGCGAAAAATAATTTGGTTCGCGCTAAATATTTTGCTGACGGGGATTCTGTTGGCAGGTTGCGGCGACGCTGCAAACCCAGCGGGGACGGCGGATAAGAAGGAAAATTCGACGGTCGTCATCGGCCTGATGCCGGATACTGATTCATTACCGTTTATTATCGCCCGGGAAAAAGGCTTCTTTGCGGAAGAAGGGGTGGAGGTTCGCTTGCAGCCCTTTAAGAGCGCAATGGATCGGGACGCGGCGCTGCAAAGCGGAAATCTTGACGGCGCGGTGTCGGATCTTTTGGCGGCGGCCTTTGCTAAAGCCGGCGGTTTTAACGTGAAAGTCACCTCCAGGACGGACGGCAGCTACCGTCTGGTCACCGCGCCGGCAGAAGGGAACGCGGATCTTTTGGCGCTTCGCGGAAAAGAGATCGCCGTATCGAAAAATACGATCATCGAATACGTTACAGATCGGATTCTCAGTGCCAACCAGATTTTTGAGGACAGCGTGAAAAAAGTTGTTATTCCGCAGATTCCCACGCGTTTGGAATTATTGCAGCAGAGTAAGCTGGCGGCGGCGACCTTGCCGGAACCGATGGGAAGCATCGCGGTTCATAACGGCTGTCATTATCTTGTCAGCTCTAATGAATTGGGGATCAACCCGGGAATTATGCTGTTTACGGAAAACGCGGTCAAGACCAAGAAGGATTCCCTGCGGGCCGTGTATCGGGCGTATAATAAGGCGGTGCGCTATCTTCGGGAAACACCGCGGGCGGAATATATCGATCTGGCCGTGGAAAAAAGCGGTTTTCCTCCCGCCGCCAGAGAAGCGCTGGCACTTCCTGATTATCAGGAGGCTCGATTGCCGTCGGAAAAAGATGTGGCGGAGTGTATGGCCTGGTTGAAGGAGAAAGATTTAATCGGACAGCCGTACGCCTATCAGGAGCTTGTGACCGGGGACTGCCTGCCGTGATCTCTCTGGAACGGGTGAACGCGGCGCTATCAACGGAGCAGGGGATTCTGCCGGTTTTGGACAACATTAATCTCCAGGTGCCGGACGGGGGTATCTGCGCTTTTATCGGACCTTCGGGCTGCGGCAAGTCAACCCTGATGAAAATTGTTGCGGGGATTCTGCAAAATTATAGAGGGCAGGTATTGTTTCGCGGGGAGCGGATCGACCCGAAAAAGCATACGATCGGTTTTATTCCCCAGAATTATGGTCTCCTCCCGTGGCGGCGCGTCAAAGAAAATATTTCGCTGGGCTGGAGAGTCAAAAAAAGGGGGATGCCCATAGAACAATCCAGCTGGCGAAAGCTTTTGTCCCAGCTAGGCATAGAGAGTCTGCTGGAGCGTTATCCGGGGGAAATATCAGGAGGGCAGCAGCAGCGGGTGGGATTGGCCCGCGCGTTTCTTATGCAGCCGGATATTTTGCTGATGGACGAGCCGTTTTCGGCGCTGGACGCCATTACCCGGGAAGAGATGCAGGCGGTCTTTCTGGAATTGTGGCAGACTTACCATGTTACCACGCTGCTGGTGACGCATCAGGCAGAAGAAGCGGTGCTTCTGGGGCAGAAGATAGCGGTCCTGTCGGCTCGTCCCGCGCATGTCCTGAAGGCGTTGGATAATCCTTTGTTCGGGAATCCCGCGGCGCGCCGCGAGGAGAGCTTTATCAGGCTTGAAAATGAGCTGCGTCAGCTGCTAGGGAAAGCGAAGGAGCCGTTATGAGAAAAAACCTTACGGCGATATGTATCGATTTGCTGCTGGCTCTGCTGGTTTGGTGGGGAGTTTCTCTGTGGCTTTCGCTTCCGATTCTTCCGTCGCCTCTGGCGGTGGCGCGGAATCTGGGAGATGTTTTCTTCCGCTTGATTGCCGTCCACGTCGGATGGAGCCTGTGGAGAATTGTCGCCGGTCTCTTTCTGGCGGTTCTGGTCGGTTTTCCGCTGGGGATCGGCATGGGGTATTTTCCCCGTATGAATCGCTTTCTGGCGCCGCTCGTCTACCTGGCCTATCCCGTGCCGAAAATCGCGCTTTTGCCTATCGCTATGCTGCTGTTTGGGATCGGGGAAGTTTCTAAGATCCTGATCCTGTTTCTGATCATTGTATTTCAGGTTGTCGTGGCCTTGCGCGACGCGGTGCGGACGATTCCGGAGGAAACGTTTTACCCGCTTTATTCGCTGGGAGCGCCTTTCTCCTTTGTCTTTCGTGAAATTCTTTGGCCGGCGACGCTTCCGAAATTTCTGACGGCGGTTCGGGTAGCGATGGCGACGGCGATCTCGGTGCTGTTTTTTACGGAAACCTTTGGCACGCAGTATGGGATGGGGTATTTTATCATGGACGCCTGGCTGCGGGTGAATTATCTGGAAATGTACTCCGGCATCGTGACGCTGAGCTTTATGGGGCTGCTTTTGTTTGGCCTGCTTGACCTCGTGGAACGCTGCTTCTGCCGTTGGCAAAAGTGAAATAAAAAAACTCTGCGCTTAGATTTTAACGCAGAGTTTTTGTTTTATATAGCATCTGGCGGAGGCGAGGGGCGGGAGGGGTCGGAGGCTTTGGTCACCAGCACCTTGTCAATGCGGGCCCGATCCATGCGCAGAATCTTGAACGTAAAATCTTCCCATTGACACTCCTCGCCTACTTTTGGCAAATACCCCAGATAGGAAGTCAGAAAGCCGCCAAGCGTCTGGGAATGATCCTTGACCTCGTTCGGGAGCTCCTCAACGTCAAATTTTTGCTTAAAATCGTCAATATCGCAGAGACCGTCGACGTGCCACGACGAGTCGTCGCGGGCTGTGATAGGGGAGGGATCCTGCTCGGTATGGTTCGCGGAATCGTCGATGATTTCCGCCATAATATCGGAAAGCGTGAGAAAGCCAATGACGCCTCCGTATTCGTCAAGCACCACCGCTTCGTGAATGCCGCTTTCCTGGAAGCGTTCCAGAACGCGAAACGTTTCCAGCGACCGGGGAATCAAAAGGGGCTTTTTTATGTAGGCCTGTATGTCCAGCGATTTTTTGGCGATAGCGGCATTCAGCAGATCTTTTGTGTAAAGGACGCCGCAGAAATCGTCCAGATTATTCCGCCCTACCGGGAAAACCGTATCAGGGTATTTTTTTATCAGCTGTAAATTATAGGACGGGCTGTCCTCCAGATCGAGCCAGCGCATTTGCGTGCGCGGGGTCATCAGGGAATAAGCCGTCTGGTCGCTCATGCGGAAAATGCGATCCACCATGTTTTGCTCGGTCTTTTCAAACGTTCCTTCTTCCGTACCCTGCTCGATGAGTTCCTTGACTTCGTCCTCGGTGACGGCGTCGTCGACATGAGGGTTCAGACCGAAGAGCAAAAGAACGGCGTTAGCGGAAGAAGAAAGAAAAGAAACCAGCGGCCGCGAAAGTTTTTCCAGAAGGCGTAATACGTTGATATAGCGTACTAAAATATGCTCGGGATTTTGCAGAGCGATTTTTAAGGGGATAAATTCCCCGAAAAGCAGATTCGCGTAAGTGGTAATGAGCAGGCAAAAAAACAGTGTCAGTCCATAAGCGTGGGGAAGAAATGCGAGATGTTTTTCGACCGTCGGGGCGATCCAGGAGCCGAGCGTCAGGCCAAGGAGAACACTGGCGGTCGTGATGCCGATCTGCACCATGGACAAAATGTTTTCCGGATTTTCCGCGAGGACCAGGGCTGCCACGGCACGGGAATCGCCGTCGTCAGCGAGACGTTCCAGACGACTTTTTCGGCTCTCCTTGATCGCCGTTTCAAAAAGAACGAAAAAACCGTCAATTCCGATACAGACAAGCATCAGAATGCATAATATCCCTATTTCCGTACTGTCCACAATTACACCGTTCCTTTTGTTATAAATTGTAATTTCATTATACCATAAATTATGGGTCGGGGAATCTCTGCCGCAGTTGCGCTACGGTTTTTTCGAAGTTGCTGGGGAGGAGACGGATATCGTAGCCGACGAGGAGAGGGGAGGTGGGAAAGCGCGGGAGGGCTTTTACGGCGATCTTATCGTCCAGCGAATAGAAGAAAAGATTGTAGCTGTCCTGGCTTCGTGGGAAACGGTCGCGGATGAAAGCGATCGTTTTTTGAAGGAAATCGGCAAGGGTATCAACAGCGTTTGGCGGAGCGAGGATATTAAATTCTCCGAAACCGATGCGGGGATGCGTGGAGGCGTTTAAGAGGACATTGTTACGCTCGATGACGGTAACGCCCTGAAAGCTGTCCCGATCCGTCAAAAGCGCTGGGTGGATGCAGTGAAATCCGACGATCTGCATGTGCGGATGACGCATGGTGCCGCCGGAAAGGTGACCATGATTTTTAAAAAAGATAACGGCTTCGTATGCGCCGCTAGCCTGCAAACGCTGCCAGTGGCGGATACCGAAGCGCAGCAGCCGCGTCATATGGTTAATGGAGTAATCGGGCATGTCAATCCCGCACGACGCCGCCTCGACGAGAACGAATTGGTCGGCGTTATCGAGAACATTGTATTTATTGCGCAGAAAGATAAATTCATCCTCCGTGTCAATGATATCGGTCAAAGTTTCTGGATGGCAGAAGGGGCAATCGTTTTCCTGGTGAATAATATTTTCCGGTTTTTGATGTCCTAAGGCCATATCGAAACGTACGACGTTGATCTCCATGGGGGTCCCCCGTTTCAAATGGATTGCGCTGGAATCACGCGCGAATCCATGGTATAATTGCCTCGTTACCATAATTAAGAAGCTGTATTTCTATTATATAGATTTGCGTTTTTTTTGCAAATTCCCGGGATGAGACGTGACGGCAGCAACGTATCCCGTGAGCGACAGGACAGGGCGGTGTTTACGATTAGCGGCCAGGCGACAGAAGAAAAGAGAAAAAGCGCGGGCGAGTCCCTGATGAAGGGGACGCTTATCCTGACGATTGCCGGTATAGTGGTCAAAGTAATCGGATCGTTGAACTGGATCTTTGTTTCCCGTATCCTGGGTGGCGAGGGGATCGGACTTTACCAGATGGCGTTCCCTATATATTTCTTCGCATTATCGGTCTCTACCGCCGGGGTGCCGGTTGCGATCTCCATTATCACGGCAGAACGGGTAGCAGTCCGGGATATTTTTGGCGCGCGGCGGGTCTTTCGCCTCTCCATG
>CAJPUA010000033.1 GCA_905373705.1 uncultured Schwartzia sp.
TACCGACGCTCTGCCTTATTTTGAGATTCGCGGCGAGGTCTACATGACCCGGGCGTTTTCCGTCACATCCTCACCCTGCGTAACGCCGTCTCCCCGGGTAATCGCCCGGCTGAGCTCGCCGTTCTCATAACGCAACGCCAGCGATAGGCCGTCGATCTTTTCTTCCACGACAAACTCCGGATCAGGCAGCACCTCTTGAACCGTTCGGACAAAGCTCATTACTTCCTCTTTGGCAAAGACATCCTGCAAAGAAAGCATTGGTACGTCGTGCGGAACAAGCACCCCCGCGGTTCGCTTCGCCTGGCCGCCAACCATCTGCGTTGGAGAATTTGGCGTTATCAGTTCCGGATACTCCTGTTCTAGTTTTTTCAGACGAAGCATAAGCTGATCGTAATCGTAATCCGAGATTATCGGATTATCCTGATTATAATAGCGGTCATTATGGTAGCGGATTTCTTTTCGCAAAGATGCTAGTTCTTTTTTTATTGTCTGTATATCCATTGCTGCCATCTCGTGTCCCTTCCTCCCGTCAGGCTCGTGTAATCGGCGCGTATTTTTGCATAAAGGGACGAATTCCCTGCCCCGGGAAAGCAATTTTCAGTTCCGTTTCTTCTCCCTCGCCCTTTACGGAAACAATCGTGCCTTCTCCCCACTTCGCGTGACGGACCTTATCGCCGGTATGCCACTTGATATCCAGATCAGGACGAAGCGGCGGCGCGGCGGGCGTGCTCCTAGAAAGCGCTTCTTGTCCGGAGAAAAATTTTAGCGCTTGATTGGCAGACATCGTCCCTGCCACACCGTCACCTTCCATAGCACCGCCCTTTTTTCTAGCGGGAAAGGAGCGCCCTCTCAGCCTTTGCTGGTTTCTCTCAGAGATAGGCGCCGCGGCAAACGCTTCCATAAATTCGGCGGGGATCTCAGTCAAGAAACGCGACGGCGGATACACCGTTAAATGGCCAAAGATCATGCGTTGTTTAGCGTAGCTAAGGTATAGCTTACGTTGCGCCCGCGTAATTCCCACATAGCAGGTGCGTCGTTCTTCTTCCAAGGCATCCGGCTCCATCAAGGTTCGAGCATGCGGAAACAGCCCTTCCTCCATTCCGGCGAGAAAGACAACGGGAAATTCCAGCCCTTTCGCCGAGTGGAGCGTCATCAACGTAACGCGATCCCCCGCTATATCGGCTTCGTCAATATCCGAGATCAAGGCGATGTGGTTCAAAAAATTCTCCAAATCAGGCGTCTCGCCACTCGCCTCAAAATCTTTGGCGACGCTGATAAACTCTTTCAGGTTTTCCAACCGGGCTTCATTCTCCGGCTTATTCTCCTTCGTCAGTTCATCATTATATCCCGTAGCCTCCAAAACCTTTTCTACCAGCTGAGCGAGGGGCAACGTTTCCACTTCGGTTAATAAGTCAAAAATCAGGGCAGCGAAATCCGTCAAAATATGACGCGCCCGCACGTTCAGACGGGGTACATCTTCTAAATATTCAGGGCTGGAAATGACGTCGAACAGATTCAGCCCCTGCTCCGCCGCGTAAGCCTCGATCCGGGATAAACTGGTATCGCCCAAACCTCGCCGGGGAACATTGATAATCCGGCGCAGGCTCATTGCGTCTAAGGGATTAAAAATCAGGCGCAGATAAGCGATGATATCCTTAATCTCTTTACGTTCGTAAAATTTCAGCCCCCCGACCATCGTATAAGGAAGCCCATAGCGCATGAAGCCTTCTTCCAGTACCCGCGATTGCGCGTTAGTTCGGTAGAGGACGGCAAAATCATTATAAGATACGGTTTGCGTCGATTGCGCTATTTCTCGTCTGACCGCGTTGGCGATGAAATCGGCCTCGTCGCGTTCGTCGTTGGCAACGTAGAGGGTGATCTTTTCCCCCGCTGCGTTTTCTGTCCAGAGATTTTTCTCTTTGCGGTTTTGATTGTGCTGAATGACGGCGTTTGCCGCCGCCAGAATCGTTCGCGTCGAGCGATAATTCTGCTCCAAGCGAATAACCTTCGCTTCGGGATAATCCGCCTCAAAATCCATAATATTGCGAATATCTGCTCCCCGCCAGCCGTAAATCGACTGGTCAGCGTCGCCGACGACGCACAAATTGTGATGCTTGGCCGCCAAAAGTTTTGTCAGCTGGTATTGCGCGCCATTCGTATCCTGATACTCATCCACCAGAATGTATTGAAACCGATCCTGATACTTAGCGCGGATCTCTTCATTTTTGTCTAAAATTGCTACCGTAAATAACAACAAATCGTCAAAATCCAGCGCGTTATTTTGCCTTAGAGCGTTTTCATAAGCCTCATAAACTTCGGCGATTTTTTTATTGGTAAAGGTGATAGCTAATATTCGATACGCCGGCACATCATGCGCCAAAAGATTCGCAATCCGACAAGTCAGGACTTTCGTCTTTCCGGAGCCGGCTCCGGCCATGATGAGAAGCGGTCCGGAAAGGCATGTCACCGCATCTTTCTGCTTGTCGTTTAATTCCTGAAAAATATCCACATAAACCTCCTGGCCTTATCAAGTCCCATTCGACAGAAAACAGGCTGCCGCATTTTCGCGGCAGCCTGCCGAATCCGTTTTAATTCTGAAGTCGCCGCACGGCCTCAGACATGGGCGGAATGATCTGCTTTTTACGCGACATGACCCCGGGCAGATAGATAGAGTTTCCCGAAGCGTCTTTCTTAAAGGCGTCGCCGATCAGCGTTTTTGGTGAGCCTACATACAAAAGTTCCGTGCTTTCTTCCAAAATATTCGTCACCATCAGCAGCATAAGATCGAAATTTTCCTGCTCAGAAACCGCGCTCATACTTTCCAGCAGCCGATCCTTCAGCGCCATAATTTCCTCGTAGCCCATAACGGAGATTTGGCTGATCAGGACATGATAATCGCCAAATTGAAATTCTTTCATGTCGTTTTTCACGATCTCAATCGGCGACATATCACCAATACCCGAACCGGCTTTCAGCATATCCATGCCGTACTGAACCATTTTAACGCCCGCGATACCTGCCAGACGTTCGGCCGTCTTCATATCGTAAGCGGTGCAGGTTGGCGATTTGAAAAGAACCGTATCCGAAATAATTGCCGAAAGCAGAAGCCCCGCAATAGGCGCCGTTATCTCCACATTATTCTGCCAGTACATATTCGCGATGATCGTCGCGGTGCACCCTACCGGCTCTTCGCGGATATAAATCGGCTCGCCGGTCTGCATTCCGCCCAGCCGATGATGATCGATGATCTCTACAATACGAGCGTTTTCTATGCCTTCGATCGCCTGTCCCCGCTCGTTATGATCCACCAGAATAACTTGTTCCGGTTCCGGCACCATGAGATTATCACGACTGACCAGACCGATCAGCCGCCCATTTTCCACTACCGGATAATTACGGAAATTCGTCGACGCAATCGTTCCTTTAATATCGCTTAACAACTGCTGCTGTCCAAAAGAAATCATGCTTTTTTTCATGATGTAGCCCACCGGGACGCACTGATTAATCAAGCGAGCCGCCGTATAAGCGTCATGGGCTGTCACCGCGAGCAGTATATGCTTGGCCCGCGCTTTATCCAAAATATCATCCGGTACATTTCCTTCATCGGTCATGATAAGACAGGCAATTTCGTGTTCCAATATCTCCATCATGGAATCATACCGGCCTTCGCCAACTAAAACGACATCACCGGGCTGAACCAGTTTTGCCGCCGTATGGCGACTGCTCGACGCGATACGGACCGTTCCTTTTACCAGCGTATCTTCATCAGCCGACGCCAGCACCTTGCCTTCTATGCTGGCAATAACGGCTCTTAGATAGACCCCGGCTTTGTCCAGATTCTGCATATTGATTTCTTCAAAGTAGCGCTGCGCCAAATCGCTGACCGTAACGATTCCCGCCAACAAGCCCTCTTCGTCCGTGACCGGAACCGAACGCAGGGACTTTTCCTGCATAATTTTCCCCAGTTCACGCAAGGTATCGGTTTCGCGAACAATCGTATCGCTATCCAGCATGACGTCCTTTACCCGCGGATAGAGATCGGAAAGGAACATTGGCGCTTCTACGCCAAAATATTCCAAAGCGTATTTCGTTTCCGCATTGACCTGCCCTGTCCGTGCCGCCACCGCATCTTGACCTAACGCTTGCTTCAAAGCGGCGTAAGCGAGGGAAGAACAGATAGAATCCGTATCAGGATTACGATGTCCAATGACATAAATAGGCTTTACATTGCTCATAAAGGAGTCCCCTTCCTAAACATAGTCTATAGAACTCAATCATATTCTTATTATCTCTGCTTGCCATTATACAACACTGCCTTTGTAAGTGGAACCTTCCCGCTATATTTTTTCGGATTCCTGCGCTATAATGAAAAACCAAAGGAAGTGAACCCAGGTGAAATATCGGTTGCCACAAATATGTTTCAGTAAAATTATGCGCGCCATCGTCGAATTTGACCTTATTCAAGAAGGCGACAATATTTTAATCGGCCTGTCCGGCGGCAAAGACAGCCTCCTTTTAACTTACGCTTTAGCTATGCTGCGTGAGCGGCTGAAAAAGCATTTCAACCTACGGGCGTTTACCGTTAATCCGATGTTCAGCTCAGCTTTCGATACCGACGCCTTGAAAACCTTTACTGAGGCGCTTCAAATTCCTTGGGAAGCACAGGCCGTCGACATCGCCGAGATCATCAAAGAGCAGAAAGGAAAAAGCGCCTGCTACACCTGCGCTTTTTTTCGGCGCGGCGCGATAAATCACTACGCACGGGAACACGGCTGCAATAAGATCGCTTACGCACACCATAACGACGACGCCGTAGAAACCTTGCTTATGAGCCTGCTGTACTCGGGACAAATTCAGACATTTACGCCCAAGACGTACCTCGATCGCACTAGTCTAACGGTAATCCGCCCCCTCGTTTATCTGCGCGAAGAAGAGATTCGAGATGCCGCCCGCCGCTGCGGTCTGACGCCGATCCCCTCACCCTGCCCCCGCAACGGAGAGACTGCGCGCCAGACGGTCAAAGAGCTGATCGCGCAACTTTCTGCTTCCGACCCTTTAATTTACCCCCATTTAGCTTCGGCCCTGCGCGCGAATAATATCGGCGAGCTATGGCCGCCTGCCAAAAATCGTAACGAAATGGCCTCTACTTACCGAGATTACATGGGTTAGACGCCATAAACCTGAAAACCTCTCACTCCTCACGCCGATCGTCGCGAATCTCCGTATCGTAATCAAGACCACTGAATATCCGCCGCCGTGAGGCGTCGAATTCGGGATTTATCAAGCTTTTTTCCGGCCGGTAATCGTCGGTGTAAATATCCGCGATGTCCAAAATTGTGTGGATCATATCGTCGGTCATGTAGGGACGATCTACCGCCCTTTGGAGCGCCGCCCACTTCTCGGGGTATTTCTCCTTGAATTTTTCGGAGCCCCAAACGATAACGGGAATTTCGATCATGTGCCGATTCGGGTTTTCTTCAATATGCCCAACCACGCTGCCCTCGTCGTACACGGCCTCGCTGTGATCCGGCACATAGATGACGATCGCTTCCTCGTTGCGGAAAGTATTAATGATGTGATCGACAATATAATCGTTATAGTAAATCGCGTTATCGTACTGGGCCACAACTTCACGAAAATGCTCCGACACATTCAGGCGAATATCCGCGCCGGTAAACTTATGATAGGCGTATGGGTAACGATTATAATAGAGGCCATGTCCCCCCATCAGATGAAGCACATAAAAATTGCGTTCTCCCGATCGCATTCGCGCTTCGTCGAGCAAGGGAAACAAACATTCATCCAGAACCCCCGTATCCTCATATGAATCGCGGATACGGGTAAATTTATGCCAGCTGCTGTGATTGGCGTAAATTTGGGCGACATTGCCCCAAATCCCGGAACTTTCCTGATTGGAAAGCCAGAAAGTTTTATAACCCGCCGCGTTCATGACGTCGATCAGATTATGGTATTCATACCACGGCTGATCCGATTCGTAATCACAGAAGGTAAACAGTTTGCTCAATACGGCAATCGTCGTCGAATGGGGACTGATAACATCCCGAAAAACGCAAATCTCTCCTTTTTGCGCCAGCTCGTCCAAATGCGGTGTCGTGGGAAGATAATACCCATAAAGATGCATATGATTGCGATTCGTCGCTTCGCCCAAGATAAAGACAATATTTTTGATCTGGCTGCGATTTTCCGTAATATGCACGTCTGTATTCATTTGCGCCGAAAGCCGGCGATATGCAACCATATTTTCCACCGCTGTGGCGGCCGCCGCTCCAGCCCGCTGCCAGGGGAGCATTTTATACAGCATAAACTCGCCGTATTGCGGGATCGCAGATCCCGCCAGAATAACACTTAGCAAGATTACAGCGGCTAAGAGAACTCTTTGCCCTCGTTCTGGAATGCAGAATCGCTGCCAGAGTCGGAGCCTCCAGAAAGCCACCGCTGCCAGCAGGATCGACAGCAATCCCACGATTTCCCGCCAGCTGACATACATTTCGATAAACTCGCCGGCCTCCTTGAGATTCGTGTCCAGTATGGAATTAACGATCCCCGCCCCGATCAACGCCCCATAGCTGTGCATAACAAAAAGCTCGACTAAAAAAGGAGGCAAGGAGAAGAACAACAGTCCCAGCCGGACGCGTCGAAAGGCAATGGGATGCGAGCGCAGCAAAAATTGCAATCCGACGGTGAGTAGAAGAATCGCCAGAAAAAGCGCCCCGGCGTAGGCAAAAAACAGCCAAACGTCATCGGCCGCGAGTAACGACCAGCCCAGTGTAAAATAATTGAAGATAAATAAAAGCCAGATAAATCCGCTGTTTTTACTGAAACAGCGCTGCATCCACTCCCCAGAAAGCCCAGGCATACGTATTTCCTCCCATTTTCCTTCCCCTCGAGAAGGTCGTAATTTATAACTGCCCCAGCAAGACGTGCGTTTGGGGAATGATCCTTACATTCGCCAAAACTTTTAATCCCTCCTGTTGGGCATCCAGCAAAAACTCCGGCGATGGCGCCAAAACACCATTCGTCGGCGTTGCCGGCTGCAAAATGACCGAAATGCCGGGGGACTCCTCGGCAATGAGGGCGAACGCCTGTCGCAATTCATCCTGCAAACTATCCGCCGCCAAGACAATTTTGACGTAAACGTCTTTTTCCCGAGCCAGTCGCAAAAAAGCGCGGTGGGACCCCCATACCTCTCTCCCCGTCAGGCCGGGTAATTTAATGTCCATACTGATGATGTCAACGACAGGCAAAACCTGCGCCAACTGATCCGGCAGGGTTCCGTTCGTTTCCAAGAGGAGCGGCGTCGAAAGCAAAGATGCCAGCTCCACGATATATTCGGTATGAAGCAGAGGTTCGCCGCCGGTTATGCTGACCGCTTGATGTGGGACTTCTTTAATAAAGTCGGCGATATAGCCAGCGGCCACCGAAGCGGATAGAGGATTAGGAACTTCGCGAAAAGCCTGCTGATTGGCGGTGATTTGAATGCGACAGACAGGATGCGCATCCGTCCCATGTTCCGTATCGCAGTACCGGCAATGGAGATTGCAGTCCTCAAGACGCAAAAAAACCTGCCGGTATCCGACGTAAGGCCCCTCTCCCTGCACCGAGGAAAATATCTCAATCACATTTTCGGTCATGGATTAGCCCCGTCATAGCACACGGCCGAATGCGGCGACTCCCAAACGCAGACACTCGAGAGCCGCGCGTCTCCCGCCTCAAAAAGCGGTTGCGCCGCTAAGGTTTCGTATAAATATTTCGCGATATTTTCTGCCGTCGGATTGGCCTTTATAAAAGGCGGAATTTCATTTAAATTTTGATGATCGAGCGACTCCAACGTCACCTTCAATAACCGGTTAAGCTCCCCAAAATCGACCAGCATCCCCAGATCATCAAGCGTTTCCCCTCGTACCTTCAGCTCTACCGTCCAAGTATGGCCGTGCAGACGGCT
>CAJPUA010000034.1 GCA_905373705.1 uncultured Schwartzia sp.
GTACATATCCGTCGACAGGGGCGCCATCGCCGACAACATACCGAGAAATATCATCCACACGATTCTTGTCTTTCCCATGCCCCTATCTCCTCATAAAAAAGGCCGCCGCCAAGGCGGCAGCCCAAAGACGCCGGCACTGTTCCCTATTCCTCCCGGCGCAAGACGCGCTCAATCTTCGTCGTCCGGTTCGTCGTATCGTCAATGGTAATAAGAACGCCGGCGTAGACCGACGGCCCCGCCGCCACCTCAAACCGCACCGGCAGTCCCGTGGTAAATTTTTTCAGAATACATTCCGGCTTTACGCCCAGCACGGAATTATACGGTCCCGTCATGCCAAGGTCGCTGATGTACGCCGTTCCCCGCGGCAATATCCGCTCGTCGGCGGTCTGAACATGAGTATGCGTCCCCACGACGGCGTTCACCACGCCATCGCCATTTTCTCCGAAGTCGTCTCGGCATGAAAATCGAGCAGAATAATATCGCATACGTCCCGCATTTCCCGCAGGATCTCCTCGACCTTCTGAAACGGGCAGTCCATGGCGGGCATAAACGCCCGCCCGGAAAGATTCATGACGCCGACCGTTTTGGCGCGAAGCGGATAAGCGCACCAACCCCGCCCCGGCGCCCCTGCGGGATAATTCGCCGGCCGGACAAGGTACGGCTCGGCGTCGATAATCTCGTGCACCTCTTTTTTATCCCAGATATGGTTACCGCTCGTCACGACGTCGGCCCCGCCGCGCGTCAGCTCGTCGAAAGCCCGGCGGGTCAGTCCCTTCCCCCCGGCGGCGTTTTCGCCGTTCACCACAACGAGATCCGCCGTGAGCTCCTGCCGCAGCCGCGGCGTAAATTCAGCAAAGGCCGCCCTTCCCGGGCGGCCGACAACATCACCGATCATTAAAATGCGCAAAGCAAAACCCTCACTTATTGAATACCAGCACGCGGCCTTCCTCCCGAATCCCGATCATTCGGTTCGGCACCCGGGCGATTTTCAGCGTGCCGATCATGTGATCGATCGCTTCCTCGTGCGCCGCGATATCAAGCTCCAGCTCCTCCGGCTCGCTGTCAGGATCGCGAATGAGAATATCGCCGAAATGTTCCCGCATAATCGTCGAAATCAGGCTGATCTCTCCTTGCGAAATCGATCGCATGTCGCGAATAATATGGAAAAACGCCGTGTGTCCCTGCCCTTCGAGGAAGATCTCGATGCGGCCCCCGTCATATCCTTCCAAGCTGTGATACGTCAGGATACTCTCCTTAATCAGCGTGCCGACGTTTTCATACGCCGCTCGCTGCGGCACCTCCCTTAAGGCAAAAGAAAAATGCAGAGCGTCGTCCCCCGGCTCATAGCTGACGGTTCCGATTTCCGGATAGCAGACTAAAATGGAAATCAGGAGATTAATCCCGTCCATATTCGGTTTCTTCCCCTTACGAAAACTCACCTGACACACCTCCGCTCCCTCGGCGGCGGGCTATCGACCCGCGGAAAAAAGAGGATGCTGCAAATGACTTTCACAACATCCCCCGAAATTCCTTGCCTTGCCTATACTATATACCGTTTATTTCGCATAGTCAACCACGCGCGTTTCCCGAATAATCGTCGCCTTGATCTGTCCCGGATATTCAAGCTCCGACTCGATTTTCTTGACGATGTCGTGCGCCAGCGCGATGGACGCCACATCGTCCACCTTATCCGGCTTCACCATTACGCGGATTTCGCGCCCCGCCTGAATGGCATAGCAGTTATCGACGCCGTCAAAGCCCTTGGCAATCTCCTCGAGGCGCGTAAGCCGCTTGAGATACGACTCCAGACTCTCGCGCCGGGCGCCGGGCCGCGCCGCCGAAATGGCGTCCGCCGCCGCGACGAGAACCGCTTCAACCGTCGTCGCCTCTTCGTCGCCGTGATGGGCGGCAATGGCATTGATAACTTCCGGTGATTCGCGGTACTTCTTGGCGATGTCGACGCCGATGGTCACATGCGTGCCCTCGCCCTCGCGATCCACCGATTTCCCGATATCGTGGAGGAGCCCGCCGCGCTTTGCCAGCATTACGTCGACGCCCAGCTCGGCCGCCATAACGCCGGCCAGATGAGAGACCTCGATAGAATGGTTGAGCACGTTCTGCCCGTAACTCGTGCGATATTTGAGCCGTCCGAGAAGCTTAATAATCTCCGGATGCAGTCCATGCACGCCGGTATCGAACGTCGCCTGCTCCCCGGCCTCCTTGATCCGCTGATCGACTTCGCGCTTTGCTTTGTCTACCATTTCCTCGATGCGGGCCGGATGAATGCGCCCGTCGGTGATGAGCTTCTCCAAAGCGATGCGGGCTACTTCCCGGCGCACCGGATCAAAGCCGGACAAAATGACCGCTTCCGGCGTATCGTCGATGATGAGATCCACCCCGGTCAGAGTCTCTAAAGCCCGGATATTGCGGCCCTCGCGGCCGATGATACGGCCCTTCATCTCGTCGTTCGGCAGCGCCACGACGGAAACCGTCGTCTCCGCGACGTGATCCGCCGCGCAGCGCTGTATCGCCTGCGATACGATGTCGCGGGCCCGTTTATCCGCCTCGTCCTTCGCCTGCTGCTCGTATTCCTTGATCATCTTCGCCTTTTCGTGACGCATTTCATCCTCAGCTTCCGACATCAGCATCGTTTTCGCTTCTTCGGTCGTCAGATTTGAGATGCGTTCCAGCTCGGCTTTTTGCTTTTCGTGCAGCGCGGCGATAGATTCGCGTTCTTTCGCCAGCTCCTCGTCCCGGGCGATCAGCGCTTCCTCTTTCTTTTCCAGCGCGTCCAGCTTCCGGTCGAGATTTTCTTCCTTTTGTCCCAGTCGGCGCTCCTGCCGCGAAATCTCGCCGCGCCGTTCTTTCATATCACGATCAAGCTCCTGGCGTTGGCGCTGAATTTCTTCCTTCGCTTCGAGCATGGCCTCTTTTTTCTTAGCCTCGCCCCTGCTTTCCGCGTCGGCTACGATACGCTTCGCTTCTTCTTCCGCCGAGCCGATCCGCGACTCTGCCTGCTGCTTGCGCACCATATAACCGCCGCCTGCGCCGACGATCAAAGCCAGTATTACCGCTAATGATAATTCAACGATAATATACACCTCCTTTTTTTCTCATTTTTCCATTTTTAATTTCTTTAAGTACAGCAAAACAATGATAGTATGTGGCATAACTATACGTAATTATTGTAATGATTTTTATAGCGGCTGTCAAGGCGCGCGAAGGCCCTGATTCCCAGCCTGGAAAGTTTTTGAGGACTTTTTTTAACGTCGAAATCCAATAAAAGATTGAATTTATTTCGTTAACGTTTTATAATTAGAGCCAGATAAGAATGAACGTGAAGAAAGAAGGGCTATTATGGATGTGCTTACTCTGTCTCGATGGCAGTTCGCCATCACCACGACGTATCATTTCCTCTTCGTGCCGATCACGCTGGGGCTGTCGCTCTTTCTGGCGCTGCTCCAGACCTACTCCTTGAAGGCCAAGGATGAGGAAACCCGGCGGGAATGTCGCGGGCTGGTGCAGTTTTTCGGCGTCGTCTTCCTCATCAATTTCGGTCTCGGCGTCGTCACCGGCATCGTGCAGGAATTTCACTTCGGCATGAATTGGTCGGAGTACGCCCGGTTCATGGGGGACATCTTCGGTGCGCCGCTGGCCTTGGAGGCGCTGTCGGCCTTCTTCTTGGAGTCGACGTTTTTGGGCCTCTGGGTTTTCGGGCGAAAGAAGCTCTCGCCGAAGCTCCACTGTCTCTGCATTTGGATGGTGGCGCTGGCCAGCAATCTCTCGGCCTTTTGGATCTTGGTGGCCAATTCCTTCATGCAGCACCCGGTGGGCTACGCCCTTCGGAACGGCCGCGTGGAGATGACGGACTTTTTCGCCCTCATCACGAATCCCTACGCCATTTTGCAATTTGGTCACACCCTCTTCGCCTGCATGACCACCGGCGGCTGTGTTATCCTGGCCATCTGCGCCTATAAGATGCTGCAAAATGGGCCGGCGGCGCCGGCGTTTCGGAAATGTTTCGGGGCGGCAGCGGTCTACACCATCGTCGGCCTCATGGCGGCCATGGGCAGCGGCCACATGCAGGCCCAGCAGATCGGGCGGGTGCAGCCCATGAAGTTAGCGGCCATGGAAGCGCTTTGGGAGAGCGCTGATCCCGCGCCCTTTGCCCTCTTCGCCCTCATCGACGAGGCGAAGCAGGAAAATCCCGTGGAAATCAAAGTGCCCTACGCCCTCTCCTTCATGCTCTACAATCGCCCGGAGGGCGAGGTCAAGGGACTGCGGGAGCTTCAGGAAGCTTACATGAAACAGTACGGCTCCGATGACTATCAGCCCCCGGTGACCCTCGTCTTTTGGAGTTTTCGCATCATGCTGGCCACCGGCGGGATGATTTTAGCCATCGCGGCGGGGGCGGCCTTCATGCGCTGGCGCAAATTGGAATGGAAGTGGCTCCTGCGTCTCTCCATCTTGGGCCTGCCGCTACCCTTCCTCAGCAACTCCTTCGGCTGGATCATCGCCGAAGTGGGGCGTCAGCCGTGGCTGGTCTACGGTCTGCAAAAGACCGCTGAAGGATTTTCTCCCATGGTCAGCGCCCGTGAGGTCCTGATCACCGTCGTGGGCTACACCCTCATCTATTTCGTGCTGGCCATCGCCGGTCTCTACGCGGCGCTTCGCTACATCCGCCGGACTCCCGTTGACGCGCAGGAATGGAGGAATATCTGATGGATCTCAATATCGTTTGGTTCATCCTCATCACCGTCCTCTTTTCGGGCTTTTTCCTCTTGGAGGGCTTTGACTACGGCGTCGGGCATCTCGCCCCCTTCATCACCGACGATTCTAAGGAGCGGCGGCTGCTCCTCCATACCATTGCCCCTGTCTGGGACGGCAACGAAGTGTGGATGATCACGGCGGGCGGGGCGCTCTTCGCCGCCTTTCCCCATGTCTATGCCACGCTTTTCAGCGCCTTTTATCTGCCCCTCTTCCTCCTGCTCATGGCTCTCATCCTGCGCGGCGCGGGGATCGAACTCAGAAATCGCAGCGCCTTTCCCGAGTGGCACAATTTCTGGGACTGGGCCGTCTCTTTCGGGAGCGCCCTCCCGGCCTTTCTCTGGGGCGTCACGGTGGCGAACCTCTGCGCGGGCCTGGAGATTAATGCCAACATGATCTACATCGGGAAAATGCTGGATCTTCTGTCCGGCTACACCATTGTCGGCGGCTTGGCGTTTCTCTTCGTTTTCTCCTTCCACGGGGCGGCGTTCCTGCTCCTTCGCTTAGCACACAGCCCGCTCGAAGAGCGGGTATCACGGATGGGGCGCCGGATCGGGCTGGTGGCCATCGCCGTCTTTGCTGTCTATCTCGGCCTCACGGCGGTGCACACGGAGATCTTCTCCATGACCGTGGCGCCGCTGCTTCTTATCGCGGCCGCCGTCGTCTTCATCGTCGGCTACGTCTGCTTCTTCAGGGGGCGGCCGGTTCCCGCCTTCGCCCTCACTTCCGCCGCCATCGTCTTGACGACGGTGGGGGTCTTTACGGCGCTCTTCCCCAATCTCATGATCTCCAATATGAACTCGGCGTACAACCTCACCATCTATAACGCCGCTTCTTCCCCCTACACCCTGACCGTCATGACCATCGCCGCCGCCTGCCTCGTCCCGGTGGTTCTCATCTATCAGGGCTGGACTTACTGGGTCTTTAGAAAGCGCGTCACCCTTCACGACATGGAGCATTGAGCTACCCATAAAATACCCTGCGTTCTCTTGGGGAGGACGCAGGGGTTATTTTATGCGCTGATACACGTCTTGGAGCGTATGGCGCTGCAATTCTTTTTCAAAGGCGTGCTGGACAGCGTGTAAGGATTCGTCTAAAGCGCGGTGGATCTGTCTACCTACCGGGCAGGCGGGGTGGGGGTGTTCATGGAAGCGAAAGAGGGGGTCGTCACTGTTTGTTTCCACGGCTTTATAGACGTCGAAAAAGGTGACCGCCGATAGGGGGCGGGTCAGCGTTAGGCCCCCGGGGCCGCGCTTTACCGCGATGAGGTTTGCGTCTTTTAGCTGGGCCATGATGTTGCGGATGATGACGGGATTGCTCCCCACGCTGTCCGCCAAAAATTCACTGGTGATCTTCGCGGTGGGAGAAAAATACGCTGTCGCCGTCAGGATGTGGATGGCAATGGTAAATTTCGTCGATATTTGCATGTTATCACCTCACCTAAGAAATATTCGCCTCGGTCGTCACTTCTTCCTGTCAGCCCCCCAAAAATACGGCCGGCACATTTGAAAAGCACTGTGCCGGCCGTCGTCAAGGAGGCGCGGCCGCATATTCGGCGGCATTTCTCCTTGGCTGTTATTTTTGGTGCCGTTCATTTTCAAAATGTTTCACATGAAACATTTGTTCCTAAAATGAATGCTTTGCCCGCGTTTTCGGCGCTATATTTTTTTCCGTGGTCGTCAGGCCCCCACGACGCTGATCCGTTTTTGGATGTGGTGTCCTTTTTCAATTTCGTCTACCATGGCGATGGCATAATCAGCGTAAGAAATGACGGACTCGCCCCGGCTGTTGAGGGTAAATTCTTCTCCGGCGAGGAGATATTTTCCGCTGCGTGCGCCGTCGGCCTGAAAATCTGCCGCCGGACTGAGGTACGTCCACTTTACATCCTGCCGTTTGCGCAGTTCATCCAGTGCTTTTCCCATGGCCGACGCCAGCGGCTTAAAGGCTTCGGGAAAATCTTTTCCCTCCATGAGGGTGGCGGTATGCTGGGGATTGACGAACAGTGAGCCGGCACCGCCGACAATCAAAAGGCGGGTGTCCGTGCCCGATAAAATATCGCACAGGTGCGCCGTCGTCGCCGAATGCCCCGGCAGCGTCTCCGCTGTCCAAGCGCCAAAAGCGTCCACCACGGCGTCAAAGCCTTTGAGATCCTCCGCCGTGAGGGAGAGAATATCCTTTTTGACGTACGTCTTGGCCCCCGTCTCATTCTTGTCGTGGCGGCCGAAGGCCACCACCTCATGTCCCCGCTGCATTGCCTCCGCGATCACTTTCTTCGCGGCCTTTCCATCCGCCGCAACCACCGCAATTTTTGCCATATTCGTTCATCCTTTCCGAAGGCACTGCCTTCACGTTTGTTTTATGTCGCCTTGATGTAATGCCAATCATTTCATCTGGCGTAATGTAATGTATCATATTACAAATTAGGCGTCAATGGTTTTGTTACAATTATTTTTTACCTTATTTTTTATCCCTTCAAAGGCAGTTTGCACCGCCGTTCCCCATAGGAAAACGCCGTTGCTCCCTGAGAAGCAACGGCGTTTTCCTATGATAAAAGCCGGTGATAAATCAAAAAATCCTCGTCTTTGAATACGTTGAAAATCACGTTCAGCTGACTGCCGGTTTCTTCGTAGTATTGCCGGACCGTTTTTACGGCGATTTCGGCTGCCGGTTGGTTGGGGAACAGGAACACACCGGTGGAAATGCAGCAGAAGGCCACGGTGCGGCATTCGTATTCAGCGGCCAAATCCAAGCAGGCACGGTAGCAGGAGGCGAGAAGCCTGCGGTGGGTCTCCGTCAGAGGGCCGCTGACGATGGGGCCGACGGTGTGCAGAACGTATTTCGCGGGCAGGTTGTAACCGGGGGTGATTTTCGCCTGTCCGGCAGGCTCCTCATGCCCCTGCGCCCGCATAATTTCCAGGCATTTTTCCCGCAGTTCGACGCCTGCCATGGTGTGGATCGCGTTGTCAATACAATAGTGGCGCGGAACAAAACACCCCAGCATCTGGCTGTTGGCGGCGTTGACGATGGCATCTACTTTAAGCGTCGTGATGTCTCCCTGCCAGATGGCTAAGCGCGGATCGGTTTTGACCGGGGCAAGGCTCTCCACGTTGATAACGCCTTTTCCCTCGGTAA
>CAJPUA010000035.1 GCA_905373705.1 uncultured Schwartzia sp.
GGCCTGCGCGGCGGCGCTGGCGGTGCTTGACGAGATGGAAAAGCCGGCGTTTTTATCGCACGTCGCTAAGGTTGGCGCGTATTTTCAGGATCAGCTCGGCGCTTTGCGGGAAAAATATCCGCGGCTCATTACCGAAGTACGGGGGCGGGGCCTCATGCTGGGTGCACAGCTTACGCGACCGGGACGGGACGTCGTCAATGACTGCCTCGCCAGGGGCGCCATCATCAACTGCACGGCCGGCGACGTGCTGCGTTTCGTGCCGCCCCTCATCGTGACGGAGGAGCAAGTGGACGAGATGATCGCGATACTGGATAAGGTTTTATTCTTGCTGTCCTGACAGGTACCGGGCAGTTTGTCGATGAGAGGTCCTTATAGTATAATGAAAATAGATTAGCGGATATCAAATGTTTATTTATGGAGGTCTTATTATGTTGAAGGGACGCGATTTGCTGTCGATTCATGATCTGTCCGTGGAAGAGATCGAGGAAATTCTGGCGCTGGCACAGGAGTTGAAAGCGCAGCAGCGGGGTGGAAAGGGCTATAAGCTGCTTAAAGGGAAAACCTTAGGCATGATTTTCGAGAAATCATCTACCCGGACGCGCGTTTCTTTCGAAACGGGCATGTACCAGCTCGGCGGGCAGGCGCTGTTCCTTTCCGATCGCGATCTCCAGATTGGCCGGGGCGAGCCGATCCAGGATACGGCGCGCACGCTGTCGCGCTATCTGGACGGCATTATGCTTCGTACCTTCGGCCATGATAATCTGGTGGAGTTCGCACAGTGGGCGACGATTCCGGTCATCAACGGCCTGACAGACCTTCTGCATCCATGCCAGGCATTGACCGATATGCTGACGATCCGTGAATTCTGCGGAAAGAATCTGCGTGGGTTGAAACTCGCCTACGTCGGCGACGGCAATAATATGGCGAATTCTCTGATGTATGCCTGCGCCAAGATGGGGGTTGATTTCACTGCCGCGACGCCCGAGGGTTATGAGCCGGACGCGCAGATTATTCAGAACGCGCGGGCAGACGCGCATAAGCTGGGGACGTTTATTTCTTTGACCCACGACGCGGCGGAGGCGGTAAAGGACGCGGATATTCTCTACACGGATACTTGGATCAGTATGGGCAAGGAAAGCGAAGCGGATAAGCGCCGTCATGATTTCGCGGGTTATCAGGTGAACCGGGCGCTGCTCCAGCTGGCAGCAAAGCGGGCGATCGTCATGCACTGCCTGCCGGCGAGCCGCGGCGAAGAGATCACGGCGGATGTTTTTGAAGAGAACGCGGGCATTATCTTTGAACAGGCAGAAAATCGCCTGCATACGCAGAAAGCTATTCTGGCGCTGACGATGGGCGACTGATTGATTTTAACTCGAATATTAGATTAAGGAGCTGTTTGATCTTATGGCGACAAAAGTAAAGAAAGTAGCACTGGCTTATTCCGGGGGATTGGATACGTCCTGCATCATCCCGTGGCTGAAAGAGAATTACGATGGCTGCGACGTCATCGCGGTCTGCGCCGATATCGGGCAGGGGGACGAGCTGGACGTTGTGCGGGAGAAAGCGCTGAAGTCCGGCGCGTCACAGGTGTTTATCGCCGATCTCACCGAGGAGTTTTTGACAGAGTATGTCTGGCCGACCCTTAAGGCAGGTGCGGTCTACGAAGGGAAGTACCTGCTCGGCACGTCGTTCGCCCGTCCCGTTATCGCCAAAAAGCTGGTCGAGATTGCCCGGCAGGAGGGCTGTGACGCTATCGCTCACGGGGCGACGGGCAAGGGCAACGATCAGGTGCGTTTCGAGCTGTCCGTTAAGGCGCTGGCACCCGATCTTAAAATCATTACTCCGTGGCGGGAGTGGGAGCTTAGATCCCGGGAAGAGGAAATCGAGTACGCAAAACGCCATAATATTCCCATCGCGGCGGAAAACAAGACGTACAGCATGGATCGCAATATCTGGCACCTGAGCCACGAAGGATCGGATCTTGAAGATCCGTGGAACGCGCCGCAGGACAATATGTTCCTCGTCACCCGCGTTCCCGAACAGGCGCCCGATGAGGACGAGCATATCGCCATTGATTTTGAGAAGGGAATTCCCGTCGCCGTCAACAGTAAGCGGCTGGGGGCTAAGGCCCTTTTGACGCTGCTCAACGAGATCGGCGCCCGGCACGGCATCGGTATTACCGACCTCTGCGAAAACCGTCTCGTCGGCATGAAGTCGCGCGGCGTTTATGAAAATCCCGGCGGCGCGATTCTTTTTTACGCGCATCGCGAGCTGGAATATCTTTGCCTCGACCGGGCAACGTTCCACTATAAAGAACTGGTCGCTCATCGTTACGCTGAGCTGGTTTACGACGGTATGTGGTTTTCACAGCTGCGCGAGGCGCTTGACGCCTTCGTGGACAGTACCCAGTGCACGGTGACGGGGACCGTGCGGCTCCGCCTTTACAAGGGCAATATTATGTCGGCGGGGGCGAAGTCAAAATACTCCCTCTACAATCAGGAATATGTCACCTTTGAGGAGGATGATGTTTACAATCAGGCGGACGGCACGGGCTTTGTCAATCTGTTCGGGCTGCCGCTCAAGGTGCGGGCGCTCATGCAGAAAAAGACGGGTCTTTTGAAATGAGCGAGAAGCTCTGGGGCGGCCGCTTCACCAAGACGACGGATGAGATGATCAACGAGTTTCAGGCGTCCATCGGCTTTGATAAGCGGATGTATCGCGAGGATATCGCGGGCAGTATCGCTCACGCGACGATGTTGGAAAAGTGCGGGATCCTTTCGGCGGAGGATTGCGATCGTATCGTCGCCGGGCTGAAAGAGATAGAAAAGCAGATTGATAGCGGCGCTTTCCTTTTTGACGTAGGCCTCGAAGATATTCACATGAATATTGAAAAACGTCTGACTGACGCCATCGGCGAGGCGGGGGGACGCCTCCATACGGCGCGCAGCCGCAACGATCAGGTGGCGTTGGATACGCACCTCTATGTCCGCCGGGAAACTGTGGCGGTGATGGCGCTCATCCTTGATATGCAGCGGGCGCTGGTGGAAACGGCGGAAAAGTACGGCGACGTTATCATGCCGGGATACACGCATTTGCAACGCGCGCAGCCGATCCTCTTCTCGCACCATCTCATGGCGTATTTCGCTATGCTGGAGCGAGATTTTGCCCGCTTCGCGGGGGTATACGCACGCGCCGATCTCATGCCGCTGGGCGCGGGGGCGCTGGCGGGAACGACGTTCCCGATTGACCGTGAATTTGTGGCGCGCCAGCTTCATTTCGAGCGTCTCTATACGAACAGTCTCGACGCCGTAAGCGACCGCGACTATATCATGGAATTTCTCGCGGCGGCGTCGATCCTTATGGTACACCTTTCCCGGCTCAGTGAGGAAACGATCCTTTGGTGCTCCCGCGAATTTTCCTTCGTCGAGCTGGACGACGCGCACTGCACTGGCTCCAGCATGATGCCGCAAAAGAAGAACCCAGACGTTTCCGAGCTGGTGCGCGGCAAAACGGGGCGTGTCGTTGGGCATCTTATGGCGATGCTGACGACGGTGAAGGGATTGCCGCTCGCCTACAATAAGGACCTGCAGGAGGACAAGGAAGGGATCTTCGACGCCATTGACACGGTGAAATTCAGCCTGGCGGTCTACGCCCGCATTCTTCGGGGCATGAAGGTGAACCGGGCGGTCATGAAGCGGGCGGTCGAGGAAGATTTTTCTAACGCAACGGATTTGGCGGATTATCTGGCGAAAAAGGGATTGCCGTTTCGCGAGGCGCACGCTGTCGCCGGCCAGGCGGTTCATTACTGTATCGAAAGGAAGAAATGGCTCGCGGATCTCACGTTGGAAGAGTTTCAGAAATTCTCTCCGCTCTTCGCGGCGGATATTAAAGACGCTATTCGCCCGGAAAACTGCGTAGCTAACCGCAACTCTTCAGGCGGCACATCGCCGGCCCAGGTGAAAAACCAGATCGAAGCTGCCCGGCAGCTCATGGCGGCGGAGCGGAAAACCGTCGAAACATGGGAAAAAAAGCAGATCGATCGCACTTAAAAGGGAGAAGCGCTGTACACGCTCTATATCGCAGGCTTTGGGCAGAGCGGGGAAGGGAAGCTTTTCCTTTACAAACAACAGGGAACGTAGTACAATATGGTTCGTCGGGGCGTAGCCCAGCTTGGTAGAGCGCTTCCTTGGGGTGGAAGAGGCCGTGGGTTCAAATCCCGCCGCTCCGACCAGTTTATGTCAAGCGTGGCTTCGCTGTTTCTCAGCGAAGCTTTTTTACTGCGCATGGGAATTACGCAGGCATGGGGCTTGTTTTTTTCGGTGGATAAGATATAATACAAAAAGAGGAGCGCCTTTTATCTTTCCAGGGAGGGAGAAGAGTGATGGAAGGCCGACAAGAGATGATCATTTTATATATAGCGAGATGAGGAGGGGTGTATTGCCCGCCCTCTTTTTGGCGTTTTTAAAAGGATTTTTTGACGGGAGGAAATGCCTGTCGTACCAAGGAGGTAAGGTACTGTGTTTGAAGGAATTGGAAGACTTCATGATTATCTGCGGCGGAATAATCTGCAGCTGATGGCAAATCAGAAAATCGCGACGGGGCAGACCTTTGATCTGAATCACTCGCAGGGAAAAAGCACGTTTACGCAGCCGTCCGTTTCGATGCGTGGAACGCAAAAATCCACATCATCGGCGGACAAGCTGCGGATGGCGGCGATTCGGCAGAAACTCAAGAATGGAGATAAGCTGTCGTCGGCGGATATGAGATATTTGAAAGAAAATGATACGGCGCTTTATCGCAAGGCGCGGGTGATTGAGTCGGCGCGGGAGGAATTGGAGCGCGATCTAAAGCAGGCGCGGACGAAAGGCGAAGATCGCTTGGCGATGGTGCGGGCGGCGATGAAGGTATCGTCGGAAGCGGCGATGGCCGACGCAACCGGCGCGGGAGACGTCGCGCCGAATGGAGCCGGAGAAGGAGCTGTCGCAGGCGTAGCGGCGCCTAGCGGACCCAGTGGCGGAGAAGAAGCTGCACCGGGGCAGGCGTCTTCGACTGGAGTATCGGAGAAGGTAAATATCACTGGTAATGGAGAGGCAGCGAGCGGGACACAGACCGCTGCGGCAAAGCAAACGGCAGAAAATGCGGAAAAAGAAGTTCAAGCGGCGATCGCGTCAGCGATGAAAGCCGCAACGGACATCATGCAGCAGACGGAAACGGAAAATCAGGAAGCGCAGAGTACGCTGGCGAGCTTCATGGATCATAAGGATGCGGGCGACACCGATGGCGCCATGCCGCCGACGGAGCTGCTCATTATCCGCGCTTTACAGAAAACATGGATGGCATATATCAACTCGGACGCGTATAAAGATCTGCCCAATGATACGATCGATGAGGAGCGGGAGAAGGAACGCGGCGTTTATGGGGTTAAGGCTGCCCGGCGAAAGGGGCAGCTTGAGGCGGCGTTCTCTTACCATAAGGCGCATACGATGCTCTATTTCAGGGATGACGCGAGCCAGGCAGGCGAAAGATAAATGCGGAAATAAAAAACAGCGGATGCCGAAATAGCATCCGCTGTTTTTTATTTAAAAATATCTGTAAACCAAATGCACGTGTTATTTGTCGAAAGCGTCTCGGCGCTTCGCGGGGCAGGAAGCGTCAGCTGTCGGCGTTCTCAGAGTCGTCGTGGCGCGGGTTCTTCGATACGATCTCGACGGCTTTAGCGATCTGTTCTACGACATCGGAGTCATACTCGATCGACAACATGTCGATCCGTGCGTAGAGGTTGCCTTTTTCGGTTGAGATGTAGCGAGGCGGGAGGTGATTCAACGCCAGGCTCATAATGTCCCGGTAGCATTTTTCACAGGTACAGCAGTTTGGGTATTTTTTGAGGATTCCTGCTAATTTTTGCTGAACGATATCTTCCATGTAATTTCTAAGTTCAAGCATGATATTCCGCCTCTCTCGATAAAATCATAATTTAATTATACGCTTTGCGGTTTCTATATGCAATAAGCGAAAAATCTTATCTCGTGGGTATTTTTCCGGAGGCGGTTAGTGATCGGAAGAGGGAATTTACGCCTTTGCAATATGGCGCTTGTAGAGAGAAAACAAATAATTTCGAAGTCGGAAAATCTCCTTGACAATTTTTAGGACGCAGTATATAGATATAGATAGAAACATGTTTTGCAGGGCTTTTGCCGACAGGCGCGCTGCCTTCGGCAGGCTGATGGGCGTCAAAAGGAAGCGAGGTGGAAAAGGGATAGCGACGCCGATGGCCTTATTAAAAGAAAGCGTGGTGGAATAAATGAAATATATAGAAGACGTAGAAGCAATCGAAGTGCTTGACAGTCGCGGGAATCCCACGGTACGCACGAAAGTGACCTTGAGCGACGGGACGGTGGCGGAAGCGACTGTGCCAAGCGGAGCGAGCACTGGGAAAAGAGAGGCGCTGGAGCTGCGGGATAAAGACGCGCGATTCGGTGGGAAAGGCGTATTGAAGGCTGTCGCCAATGTGAATACAGCGATTGCCGAGGCGGTGATCGGGACCGACGCCTTTGCCCAGAACGCCATCGACGAGGCGATGCGTAGCTGCGACGGCACGGATAATTACTCAAAATTAGGCGCGAACGCGGTCCTTGGCGTATCGCTTGCCGCCGCCCGCGCCGCGGCAAAAAGCCTGGATATTCCGCTTTACCGCTACCTCGGCGGAGCGAACGCGCGCGTCCTGCCGGTACCGATGTTTAACATTATCAACGGCGGCGCACACGCGAATAACAGCGTTGATTTTCAGGAGTTTATGATCATGCCCTTCGGGTTCAAAAAATTCTCGGAGGCGCTAAGGGCGGCTGCGGAAATCTATCACGCCTTGAAAGGCATCCTGAACGCCGCCGGGCACAGCACCGCGGTGGGCGATGAAGGCGGCTTCGCTCCCAACCTGAAGGACAACGAGGAACCGATTAAAATTATTATGGAAGCGATCGCCAAAGCGGGTTATAAGCCGGGCGAGCAAATCGAGCTGGCGCTTGACGTGGCCGCCAGCGAGCTTTACAAAAATGGGAAGTACGAGCTTGAAGGAAAGAAATTCAGCGACGACGAGATGATTGCCTACTACGAAGCGCTTTGCCAAAAATATCCGATTTTTTCTATCGAGGATGGTTTGAGCGAAGATGATTGGGATGGCTGGGCAAAATTGACAGCGAAGTTAGGAGATAAAATCCAACTCGTGGGAGACGACCTCTTTGTAACGAATGAGAAAATCCTGCGAAAAGGGATAAACAGCTGTGTCGCCAACGCGGTTTTAATAAAGCCGAACCAGATCGGAACCGTCAGTCAGACTATGCAGACGATTCGCCTGGCGCAGCGCCGCGGTTACCGTTGCATCATGAGCCATCGCAGCGGCGAGAGTGAGGACAGCTTTATCGCAGATTTCGCAGTGGGAATGAATACGGGACAGATTAAGACGGGCGCCACATCAAGGAGCGAGCGGAACGCTAAATATAATCGGCTGTTGGAAATTGAAACGGAGACGGACGAGTTTTTAGGTCACGAAATTTAAGCTATGGCGTATGGCTCCGCTTGCTATGTGACGACGAAATGCCGCTGGAATGTGAGAATTTTCCGAATGCCTTTTTGAAAGAGAAGGCGTTAAATGTTTCGGAAGAATCTCCCGCTACGCCCTTTTCGGAAGGCAAGGGATGAAACGTTGACAGGTGCAAAAACGGTGGGTATAATATATCTCATGGCTATCGGGGCGTAGCGCAGCTTGGCAGCGCACCTCGCTTGGGACGAGGGGGTCGCAGGTTCAAATCCTGTCGCCCCGACCATTTTTGCGCCTGTAGCTCAGTTGGATAGAGCAACGGACTTCTAAAC
>CAJPUA010000036.1 GCA_905373705.1 uncultured Schwartzia sp.
AGCGTATACCCGTTGAGATCCACCGTCACTGGCCCCGCCGGGGCTGCGGCGGACGCTGCCAACAGGGGACTGCTGCCCGACAGGACCTCGTCCCGCGTGAGTTTCACGTTTTTCTTCAATGCACCAAAATCAACGTAATCATAGCTTCCTTGTCCCGTGACGGTGTCAAAGGCAATGGCGCCGCTCCGAGCGGCACTGGATGAAGTAAGCCCTTCAGCGATCTCCACCGTTCCCGTGAGGTTACGGGAAACTTCCGTCCCCTCCTTTTCCATGTAGTAGAGCTTATTCGCCAGTGCGTCGAGGGTTTGGTTAATGAGATTTCTCTCCGCCGCGGTGGCGTTAGGAGAAACATTCAGCCCCGCCTGATTTGTCCGCAGGATGATTTTGCTGCCCTCCTCCGCCCGGGTAATGGTGATAGCGCCCCCCTGCATCGTGGTGGGTGTGCCCGCCGCATGGGGGAAATAGAAGGTGCTGCTGCCGCTGTAATCGGCGATGGTCGTATTGGCGCTATTCGTCATGTCCACGGCGCTGCCCGAGACGCCCGTGAATTTCCGCAGCTTACTGGCTCCCTTGTTTTCCCAGAGAGCTGAGGCCCCAAGGGTGAGTTCGGCGTCGCCAGTCCCGGTGACGGCGCCATGGTAAGCGCTCCCCGCGCCGGTGAGGCTGAGAGTGAAGGTGCCGGTGTTGTCGATGTCGCCGGTGAGTTTGCTCTCTGCGCCTTGGTCGCTCAAGGTGAGCGTCCCCGCATTCTGAATTCCGCCGGTGATGTCGAAGCCGCCTTTAAGCGAGGTATTGGACCCCGCCGCCGTGGTGATGACGTGGGCGCCCGTGGTGGTCATGACCGTCTTGCCGCCGCTCAGGTTGATGTCGCTGCCCGATCCTGCTTCCAGGGCCGCGCCAGTGGCCGTTATGGTGAGGGTCTTACCGGCGATGATGGTGGCGTCGATCTTGTGCGCCCCCGAACCCTTAACGCCGTTTACACCCGTGATGGAAGTATCCTCCGAGAAGGTATACGCCTCATCTTCCAATACGCCGCCATTCACATAATCCGTGTCCGCCGCTTCATTGCCCGTCACGGGAGTCGTAAAGGCGGTGACGGTCTGATTGTATATACTGGGGGTATACTCGTAGCGCCCCTGCCCGGTACCATGGTCGAAGGTGACGTTCTCTAAGCGCAGACTGGCGCTCGAGGTGGTGAGCCCGTCAGCAATCATGACTTGGCCAGTGAGATGGTTCTCCCCGGATTTATAGGCAGTGTACCAGAGTTTGTTGGCCAAGGCGTTCAGCGTAGCGCTGACCAGATTCTTGGCTTTCTTGCCCGGCGCGGTGGGCGCGAGATCCGTCTTGTCGGTGACGAGAGTGATACCGCTTCCTGACGCGGCGCTGCCGATGATGGTATCGCCGCCGTGGATCGTCGGCATCTCTCCACTGATGGTGTGCCGATAAAAGACTTTGAGATGCCCGTCGTAGTTATCGATGGTGAGGGGCTTAGTATCGTTTTGGAAGATGGCTCCTTCGCTCCCTGCCGTACCGCCGGTGAGCTTTGTGACATGGCTCCCGTTCCATGTTCCCGGTACGGAAGAAAGCTGCTCGTTCGTCCACGAGGCGCCGTTTTGCAGCCAAAGGTTGAAGTTCCCAGCCTTGAGCATTCCGTCTTCGTCGTAGAGGGCCGCGCCATGCCATGAGGAGTCATTCGTCGTCAAAGCGACGTTCAGCGTGCCGGCGTTGCTGCCGTCCGCCTTCCCTACAACATACACGTCGCCCTTGAGCGTCGTCTTCTTCGTGCCAGGCAGGCCGGTTTGCATATTGACGTTAATCGTCCCGGCATTTTGCTGGACGACACGGTATTGCTTGGATTTATCCGCATCGACGGCCGCCGAGAGCGTGCCGCTGTCGACATGGATCGTTCCGCCGAGGCCGGTTCCCGTCTCATCGTAGATTTTAAGGACGCTGCCCTTCACATCCTGAATGTCGGTATCGCCCGTTACCGTGATCGAGGAGCCGCTGCCTTTGGCGTTCAGGGCCGATACGCCGCTCCCGTTGCCGGAAGCGTCTTCCTGCAGGGCGTGGATCGTGAGCGGTCCGTCGATCGTCACGCGCCCGCCGCTGCCTTCGGCTAAAATCCCCGTCACCGCATGTCCCGCAGAACGCACCTCATCAATGACCACCGGCCCTTTGCTCTTAAGCGAGGCATTCTCCCCGACATAGATGCCCTCCGCCGCCTTCGTTCCAGTCTGAATCGCCTTGAGGGTGAGCGTCTGTCCGGCATCATTTTTGATCTCCGCCGCGGCATTGGAACGCAGCATGACCGCACCGACCGCCTGATCGCTGCTCTCGGCCTTCACTTGGAGCGTGTAGCCATTCATGTCCACGATCATAGGATTCGTCTGGCTGTATGCCGAATCCCCGGCATAAAGGCCGGAAACACGGAAATGGCCGCTGCCGTCCGCGGCATTGGCTTCCGTCGCTGCCGCCGTAAAGTCCTTCGTCAGCGTCTTCGTCCGGCGAATCTCCGTCGAAGGAGCCGGCTCGGGCAACGGTGTGTAGGAATAATCCGCCTGCCCGCCATGGGCTGCATCGTAGTGGATCCCATCGCTCATGGTAAAGGATCGGGCCGCCGCGGAGGTGGTAAGCCCCTCGCTCACCCGGACCGTCAATGTCAAATTACTGCCGTGCGCCGCCGCGTCTTCGTACCACAGCTTATTCGCTAACGCCTTAGCCACCGCTGCGGTGAGATTTTTTTCCACATTGGAAGCGCCCGCCGACCAATCCCAGTTCCCCTTGGCCGCGGTTTGAATCGTGATCTCGCTGCCTGCCGCCGCTTTTTTGACGTGAATCTCGGCCCCTTTCACGGCGACGGTCAGTCGATCGGTATCCTCGTCGCGGGTCGCGGCGTTGTCGTAGTAGAACCACGCCTTGCCGCTGAAGTTGTCGATATTGACTTTATCCGTATCCGCCGTTTTCGTCATATCGATGACATTGCGCTCGTTCACCGTCGAAGCCGATACTTGCTTTATGTGGCTGCTGCCCGTAACCTTCCAGAGAGAGCCGGTGTCAGCGAGGTTGAGGTTCAGGTTGGCGTTGTCCGCCGTCTTGCCTGTCCACGTGGCGTTATTTCCCAGCCACAAATTGACGGTGCCGTTGTTATTTTCCAGATAATCCCCGGTCCACGAAGAATCTTCCGTATTGAGGCCCAAATGGATGATGCCGTCGCCGCCCATACCATGCGTCCCCAAATTTCCCTCAATGACCGTCTTGTGGTCTTCACTTCGATTATCATACTCATTAAAATTGACGAAAATCTTACCGATCTTGCCAAACTGATCCCCGGCCGCGTGCAAGGCAAACGATGCGCCGTTCACCGCTCGGATGCTGCCGCCCGCGATATCAATACTGCCCCCCGTACTGTTGACCGCTTCGCCGCACGTTGCGCCGTCGGCCTCGATATCCACCTGTCCCCTGATCCCGATCGCAGAAAGTACCCCTGCCCTGCCATTCACCGCCTTAACCACCGCGCTGCCGGCGGCGCCGGCGGAGGTCGTGCTCTGCGATCGCAGCTTGATGACTTTCCCTTCCTTCGCATTCACCGAAATCCTGCCGTCGGCACTTGCCAAGAGAGCGGACGTCTTCCCGGTTCCTATGCTGTTGATCTCCAAATTGCCTGTCTGATTGATGCTCACACTTCTACCAACGGAAGCGATCCCGGCCGCATTTCCCGTCGCATTCAAATCGACCTTAAGATCACACCCGCTCAGGAGGATATTAAGGGCGGCACCCGCATTGGAAACGGCGGCGTTGACCTTGCTGCTCCCGTACGTTCCATCCGGAATCTCTTTACCGCTCGTGGTAATGGTTGTCTTTTCCTTCGTGAACACATATTTGCCATCCGACCGGCGGACATTGTCGTCGATGTATTCCGTGTCGTCGGTACTGCTCGTGATCGGCGTCGTAAAGCTGTCTTTCGTCTGCTGCTTAGCCAGGTACGTCCCCTGCCCCGAGGGCTCGAAGGTGATATCGCCGCGCCATGTCGCGCTGCCGCCGATGAGGTTTTCCCCGATCATCATGGTCCCCTTGAGATGGCCGTTCGCGTAGTTCATATAAAAGAGCTTATTGGCCAGCCCTTTCAGAACTTCCGCGACATTGAGCTCGGTGATGCTACCCGTCTTAGTGATGCCGAGGACGACCTCCGAATTCGCCTCCGCTTCACGGATGGTCACCTTACCGCCCTTAATCCGCTTGGGATCCGTATCGTCACGGTCAAAGAGGAATACCGTATGCCCGCTGTATGTATCGATGGTAATATCCTTTTCTCCTTGGTTCACGATCCCGGCCTCATCAAAGGAATCGCCGCCGGTGAGCTTCGTCAGGTGAGAGCCGGTAAAGGACGTATCGCCGGCCAGCGCCCCTGAACGAACGGTGTGTGTCCATGCCCCCCTCTTTAAGGTCAGGTTGACTGTGCTGTCATCAGACTTATTGACTGCGCCTGTAAACGAAAAGCCGCTGCGGAATATGGCGTCAATCGTCCCAGGCTCGTCGTTTCTGCCGGCTCTCATGTTGCCGTAGACGTTGACCCCATCGAGGGAGATTTCTCCCTTATCGGCGGCCACGGCATAATATTGTTTAGTATTGGTAGTGTCATCCTCCGCTGAAACATAGCCACCCTTCACGGAAAGTTTGCTGTCGGCGCCAGCCCGCGTCCGCAGCGCACTTCCCTTAACCCCCTCGATCCAGGCATCCTCTATTGTAATGGCACTTTCGTCCCCCCGTAAATAAACGCCGGATACCTCTTCCTCATCTCCTGCGGATTCGACGTTCATAATTTTGAGGTTTTTGAAATTCACCTGTGCCCGCTCGTCCGCGTACACACCGCGGGCCGCGCCTGTTCCATTATGCTTTATTGATTCGATCGCTACCTCTTCCGCTTCAAAGTTGACCGTAGCGCTGCCAGTTTCCGGTCCGGCTGGTTTCTCCACGTGTATCCCGTCCACGTAAGACGCCGCGCCTTTCGCCTCAGCATCGATCCAAAGGCTGCCGCCCCCCGCGCTGTCCGTAATCGTCAGATGATTCTCCGGCCCGGCAAAAAGGGCTGCCACTGCTGTCGCCGGGCCGCCGGTATACTCAGACGTCACGCTCAAGTCCAGCTGATAGCCGTTTAAATCAATCGTAAAGTCTTGAAACGTATGTTTGTCCCCAACCTTACCGATGTAATTTGTTAACGCCGTATACTTATACGGAGTTTTATGGATTCCCTCGTTCCATTGTGACCGCGTAATCGTCCGTTCCTCATCTTCCGCCAAGGCATAGGTTCCCCCCGCCCCCTCGGCGGGCGTGAGCGGCGTATCTTTGGTATCAGCGCTCGCCGTGGAGCCGTACAGCAGTCCGCTCAATACTAAGGCGGTCAGCCGCAGATGGTGCTTCTTTCCGGAAAAATACTTTTTCATCGTCCCTATCTCCCCTTTCTTCAAAACTCATAACGAAAGGTCATATAATAGCTGCGTCCCTGGAGCGGGTACTCGATATTCGCGCCAAATCCTGTATTTCCATAGCCCTGCAGGCTGCGGACACTCTGCCGCGGTCCCTGGTCAAAGACATCATTGACGCCGACGGTCAGCGTCATATCGGGGCGCGGCGACCATTTTGTCCCCAGATTAATCGTTGTAAGCGCGTTGGTTGGACGTCCGCTCAGTTCGGGATTATTCGGATCGATCATGTAATGCGTATAGTATTTCGCGATGTAATGCACTTCGCCAAATACCTGCCACTGCATAACGGGGCGGTAGGTGAACCGTGCGTTCCACTCCCATTCAGGCTGGAATGTGGGATGTACCTCGAACCAGTTGTAATGAACGCTTGAATTTTTGCGCTCCGCATCGGTCTTTAGATAAGTGCCTTCAAGATCAAAGTCGAACTTCTTCCAGTGGAAACTGGTCTGCAGTTCCAATCCGTGTGCGCTGCCGCGTGCGTCGTTGAAATATGAGCTGTACGTAAGTCCGTTGCGGTAGAGCTGCAGCATACGGTCAGACTTACGCCAAAAGTAGGTCAGTATGGTACGGTTGTCCGCTTGGAGCATTTTCCCCTCCCAGATGGCGGAGAGGTCGAACTGTTTTCCCTCTTCCGGCATGGGGAAAGCAGCGCTCTGTGCCTTATGATCAATGGGCGCCGGAAGTATCCCTGCACCATCGCCCGCAATCTCGTACATATTAAGCAGACGATAGTAAGTGCCACCCGTCATGCGCATGGTGAAGTGATCGTTGAACTCCTTTTTCAGGGCGAGCTGCCATGTGATTTTGCTGTCGGTCTGACTGTCCTCCGGATGAATCCAGCGATAATTCGTCCCTGTCGCGAAGCGGCTTGCTTCGCTGTAACCCGTGATCTTCGAGCGGTTGTAGCGAATAGAGGGCGTGAGCTGCCATGTGCGCGCCGCATCCAGTGTGATCGTATCCTGCACCTGCAGATTGAAAATGTCCTGATCGTATTTTGTACGCATCTGGTCGTAGAGATTCGTGCTGCTGTCGACGATGGTACCCTCCAGCCCGTTGCCCGAGACCTTCATACGCTCGCGGGAGTAGTTCACCTGGAAATCGAGCAGATTGCCCTTGTCGAGCTCGTATGATCCATCAATCTGGATGTTGTATTTGTTCGAGTGATATCTGCTCCACTCGCGCAGCGGAACATGTTCCCACACCTTCGACCATCCTGCGTAGAGATTTTCTGCACGATATTCCTTCTTTTGGTTCAGATAGTCGACCATCCAGCCCCATTCCATACGTTTCGTCAGATAGCGGCGCTGGAGCAGCAACCCTTCAGCGTCAATCTTCTGGCGGCGGCTGTCGTATTTATAGAGATCCTTGGTGTCGACCATAAGACCCGGATCAATCATCTGATCATAGCCGCGGGAAACCCAAAGGCTGTCCGGCAGGTGACGGTCGATGTGCTTGTACGTTCCCTTGATCGTCCAGTCGTTGTTCTGCCATTTGATGAGGAGATCGGAGTTTTTGTAATCATTGTACTTACGGCGGCGCTCGGCATCCCGTGCCGCCGCAGCCGCGTCGTCAAATTGGGATCTGGCTATTTTTAAGTCTTCCAAATCGAGTGCCCAATTATTCCCGGGGATTGCATTGTAGGCTGCCTGCTCTGCCGGGGTCATTGCCTCAAGTCGTGTAATCATACGCTGATATGTTTTATAGAGATTGCCGGTGCTTGTGTGATCGAGCCACTGATCCGCCGCGTAGCTGTGATATGGAAAATCGCCGTCACTCGCTTCGTAGTTGTATCCAAAAAGCAAACTGCCGGAGCCAACGGGGGCTGTGAACTCGACGGATGCTTTCTTTCCGCCAAATGAGCTGGGTCCGATCTCAGCGCTCCCCGAAGTCTTCTGCGGTTTCTTCGTCACCACATTGACGACACCGCCGATGAAGGTACCGGCAAAACGTGCCGGAATATAACCCCGGTAGACTTCAATGCGCTCCACGTTCTTCACCGGGATCGTCGAGATGTCCACCGCCGCGTCGCCGCCCAAGTTCGTCAGCACCCCGTCGATAAAGATGCCGACCTGCGCTGCCGTGGAGCCGCGCACGGTGATCGTCGTGTACTGCCCTTTGCCATTCACCTCGCGCACATGGACGCCCGGCACCATCTTGAGGAAGTCAGGCAGGGTCTTCTGCTCGCCCTTAAATTCTTCCGGGCGGATAACCGTCACCGTCCCTGGAGAGAGCTTCTCCTCCCAGTTGGGGCGTTTAGCTTCGACCGTAATCTCCCCGATGTCATAGACATTCATGTCGGCATCCTTAGCGCCCTCGGACTCGCCGGCCGCTTTTGCC
>CAJPUA010000037.1 GCA_905373705.1 uncultured Schwartzia sp.
TGCGTGAACGGCGATCAGACCCTTTTCTGGCGGCAGGACGCGGTGAAAATGGCGCGTGATTACGGCGGACAGGACGCAGTGCGAGAAATGTTCGGCGGTGAGCGGGTGGAGGACTGGCTGGAGCTATGGCGGGAAAATATTCGCGAGGCAGCCGGCGGGGGAGCGAAATATCTCGTTCTTCATGTGGCGGAAACGCCGCTGAGCGAGCTCTGCGCCCGGCCCTTTACGACGATCAGCGACGCGGAAGTCATCGACGCGACACTGGAACTCGTTGCCGCACTCTCTGACGTGATCCCCGCGGATTGCCAGCTTCTCTTTGAAAATCTCTGGTGGCCGGGGCTGACGCTGCGGAGACTCGACCTCGCCGAGCGACTTTTGAGCCGCTCGAAACACCAAAACTGTGGCTTTCTATTGGACACGGGGCACCTTATGTGTACCAATTTCGATCTCGTGGGCGAAGCGGACAGCGCTGATTTCGTCGTGGCGGCGTATCGGGCGTTGGGCTCTTTAGGGAAAAGGGTGTATGGCCTTCACCTCCATCAATCGCAGTCGGGCGCTTACGTCCGAACAATGATGAACACGCCCGGAGATTGGCGCTGGCCGCGCGACAGCGCAAAAATCTCCGAATACGTTGCCCGGGTAGACTCCCATCGGCCGTTTCAAACGTCGGCCGTCCGGCGTATCGTCGAAGCAATACAGCCGGAATATCTGGTACACGAGTTTTTGCCGGCCACGTTCGCCGAATGGGAGAAGAAGGTCCATACCCAACGGCATGCGTTGGGCTGGGAATGAGGGGGACGGAAAAGAAATTCAAAAGGACAATATCATTTAATTCTAGCTTTCCGGGGAGAAATTTCCTGAGGAGACGCATACGGTCAATCCTTTTCTTGACCGTATGACCGGTATATGGTTTATAGTAGAAATTGGATTCGTATATAAGTAATTTCAGAGCGCGGTTACGGCGTGCTGGAAGCGGAAAATCTGAAACGTGGGAGTGGAGAGAATGACAAAAAGAAAGAAAACCCTTATTTTGACGGCCTTGGCGGTATCGGCGCTAAGCGTTTGCCCCTTGGCGACGGAGGCAAGTACACCGGCGTCCTCTGGGGGGGGACAATCGGAGGCACTTGAAGAATATAGCCTTGATGAAATCGTCGTCACGGCCACGCGCACGGAGAAGCGCGACGTAGATGTGCCCATGTCCACGGACGTCATTACCCGGGAAGAGATCGAGCGCGGCGGCGCGCAGAATGCGGCGCAGATCATCCAGAAGGTCAATGGCGTGTCCTTCGCGTCTTTTGCGCCGATGGGGGCTTCCATGGGAACGATGATTAATAAGGCGACGATTCGCGGCATTGACAACGGGACCTTAGTGCTGATCAACGGCAATCCGATCTCGGGGCGCGGCCTTTACAATCTGCAGGAGATTCCCGCCGATTCCATCGAACGGGTGGAGATCGTCAAGGGCGGCGGTTCTGTTCTTTACGGCAGCGAGGCCATGGCAGGCGTCATCAACATCATCACGAAAAAAGGCCCGGATAATAACTGGACGCTGGGCTTCGGCAATTACGGTCAGCAGAAATACCATGTCAACGTGGGCGCTAAGGAAGGAAATCAGTCGATTACTGCTTTCTATGACGTGAATAAATGGGATCGGCTGAATGATATTTCGGAAGGCGATATGGAAAGTATTGTTCCCGCGAATCATAGACAATCGTTAGGGGTTCAGCAATTTAATGTTCGGGATATTAAGAACGAGAGCTTGGGGCTTACCTGGCAGGCAAATCCGCGGCTAAATGTCACTTACGGGCATTATGAAGCTTCCGTGAGCTATGATAAATATATTAAATCGCTTACGGCGTTAGGCATGGCGTCGCCCAGTCATTTGCAGGTCGGCGAGCTTATTTATGACCGAGCATATACGACCATACGGGATACCGTGCAGGTCAATTACCGGGACAAGGCTTGGGAAGGCAGTGCCTATTACAATGTCAGCACAATTGAATCCGATGGAGATACATGGCGGCAAGATGTGAAAAAGCCCTCGAAGCGCGATCTTGTAAAGACGTATGAACGTTACAATACTAAAGAGAAGCACATTACTTATGGGTTTGACGGACAGCATGAATGGAAATTAAGTGATAAGGGAAGCTTAATTTTTGGTCTGGCCGGTAAACATGAAGTCTATCGGGTTTTGCCTACAGTATATACAAAAACCGGTAGGGAGTATGAACGTAATCAATGGGGCGTCTTTGGTCAATGGGAGCAGACCATGGACGAGAAGAACAAGTTCATTTTAGGCGCACGGGAGACGTGGACCAGCGGAACGACGTGGAATAAGAACTATAGTGATTTCAGTGCGTCTGGGCAGTTCATTCACAGTTTGGATAAGGACAGCAACTTATATCTCAATATTTCCCAGTCCTTCATCATGCCCCAGTTTGGGCAGATGTTCCCTGCGAGTGCTACCGGGACCTCGAATCCCAATCTTAAACCCCAGAAGGGGATCAACTATGAGATCGGCTGGAAGAATCTCAGTGGGGGTCATATGTGGAAAGCAGCGCTTTTCCATCAAGATATTAAGGATAATATTTCCGCCCAGGTGAATCGAGCGGGGGGACTTAGTTGGAAGTACACGAATCAAGATTTTCGCAACACGGGCTTTGAATTTTCCTGCGACATCGCGGGAAAGAACGGTTTCTCCTACAATTATGGTCTGACACTCCAAAATCCGGAAGTGAAGAGTACGGGGAAAGGGTATTGGGATCGGAAGTTTGGCAAGATTCAGTTGGTCGGCGGCATGAATTATCAGCGCGACAAGGTGAAGGCGGCTCTGACATTCTCCTATCTGGCGGATCGCGTGCAGACTCCTTCGGATGAGCATTCGTTCCAGACGAAGCCGTATCTCCTGACCACGTTGACGTTAGGGTATTCCCCAGATGCGTGGAGTGAGATTAATTTGAAAGTGGACAATCTCCTCAACCGCCGGGATAATACGATGCATTCCTCTTCCGCGTGGTATACGCCGGGGATCAATTATCTCCTGAGCTACACGCAGAAATTCTGACGGGCGTTTCGGCTGCAGAAGCATCTTCGCCGCACACGCGGAACATAAAATCGCATTTTTACAGAAATGGCCTGACGTCGCGCAGGTCATTTCTTTTTTACGGATATTCTTGGAAAAATGTGATTTTTCGCCCTGCCGTTCTCCGGAAAAATGTGTAAAATCGATGTTCTATCATGCGGAAAAATGTGATATACTAATCGCAGTGAGGTGGAAAGGAGGGGGATTTACTTGAAGCGAAAGGCTATGGAGGCGCTTATTCAGTGGAAAGAGAGCGAAGAGCGTAAGCCGATGGTTCTAAAAGGTGCGAGACAAGTCGGCAAGACTTGGTTGATGAAGGCGTTTGGGGAAACCTGTTATTCGCGCTGCGCCTATTTCAATTTCGATGAAGAAGAGGCGTTGAAGTCCATCTTCGCGGCAAACAAAGATCCGCATCGCATCGTTGCGCTGCTCTCCCTGATTGTGGGGGAGAAGATACTTCCGGGGGAAACCTTGATCGTGTTCGATGAAATTCAGGAATCTCCGGAGGCATTGAATACGTTGAAATATTTTAGAGAAAAAGCGAATGAGTACCATGTCATTGCGGCAGGCAGTCTCTTGGGAACACTCTTGGCAAGGCCAAAATCTTATCCCGTGGGCATGGTAAATTTGCTGACGCTTTCCCCGCTGACCTTTGACGAATTTCTTGAGGCTGTCGATCCCGCTCTTTTTGCTTATTATGTGAGCATTCGGAAAGAGCAGCCGATTGAGCAGATTTTCCATAATCGCCTGCTGGAAGCGTATCATCACTACCTTATTATCGGCGGGATGCCGGAGTGCGTGGCTTCTTGGGTGAAATACAAAGATCCGGGCAGAATTGCGCAGATTCAGCGCGAGCTTATCGCGGTTTATGAGAACGACTTTTCCAAGCATAATGGAAAGGTCAACAGCGGACGTATTCTCATGGTCTTTCGCAGTATTGTCGCGCAGCTTGCCAAGCCGAATGAAAAATTCATGTACGGCGCGGTTCGTGAGGGCGGCCGCGCCCGAGAGTTTGAGGAAGCAATTGAATGGCTTGTTTCGGCGGGTATGTTACACCGTGTCTACAATGTTTCCAAGGCGGAACATCCTTTGGCTGCCTTTGAAAAGCAAGGCCAATTCAAGCTTTTTGTCTTTGATACGGGACTTCTTAAGCAAATGGCGGGCATGGATAATCAAGCTATTCTTTTGCGCAGCGATTATCAGTTCAAAGGTCCGTTGACGGAAAATTATATTTTGCAGCAGCTTCATGGACAATTTGAGGCGGCGCCACGATACTATGCGGAGAAGGACAAGGAGATCGATTTCATCCTCCAGTACGGCACGGAGATCATTCCTGTCGAGGTTAAAGGCGGAGAGAAGAAGGCGGCACCATCTTTCAAACAATATATTGTGGATCACCGGCCAAAGTATGCGCTTCGTTTTTCGGAGCGCGGCTATCGAAAGGATGGCTATATCACAAACCTGCCTTTATACTTAGCGCGAAAAACAAGAGAACTGCTGTGACGAAAGCCTCTCATCCTTGTGGTGAGGGGCTTTTGCTGTGGGAAGGGGTATGGTGAAGGTGGAGGCGCGCAGAATCACGAAGGGAAGTCTTGACCGTATGACAGCCATACGGTTTATAATACAATCCTAACCGTATGGCTTTAGCTAAGAAGACGCGCGGTTTGTCTTGGGGCGCGAGGGAAATAGGGCTGGGAAAACGGCGCGGCGGATATTTTTGAAAGTATCTGTAAAGGAAAAAAGCGACAGGAGGCGATGAGCGTGCAGGAAATTCTCATTTTTTGCAATGTGGAACGGCAGGGGCAAATGCTGCGCAAGGCATGGAAGATGGCGGGAATGCCCGAGGGCGTTTCCGGTAGCGTCCATCTTTTCGATTCTGCCAGCGCCTTGACGCTGGAGATGCGGCGGGCAGTGTCCGACGCGGCGGCGGTCTTTGCTTTCTGGCAGGGCACGATCTACGCGACGGATATGACGGAGGCACTGCGCAAGGTACGGGAAAAGACGGGCGGCCCCTTCGCTTTCATGGCCAGCGCTTCGGAGGAAGGGGCCTTTCATCAAGGGCTCACAGCAGAGCAGCGGGAAACTGTGCGACACTATCTCCAGTACGGGGGCATCAAAAACTACCGCAGCCTGTGGCGGTACATCGCCCACGAACTTTTGGGCGCGGCGGTGACGGCGGATGCGCCCGCGCCTTTACCGTGGAGCGGGATATACGATCCGGGGACGGAGCAGGTTTTCGATTCTTTGGCGGCGTATCAGGCCTATCATCCACGGGGCGAGGGCGAGAGCGCGGTGGGTCTGATTTTTTCGCGGGAGAGCTGGGTCTGGCGGGATACGGCCTACCTTGACGCCATCATTCGCCATTTGGCCGGGGAAGGGCTGTATCCGATCCCCGTCTTTGCCCTGTGGGCGGATAATCCCTTGGCGAAGGTCGAGGGGATCAGCCGCTTAGGGGAGCGGTATTTCTTTGAAGACGGCGCGTGCGTCTTAGATGCGATCGTCAATACGTTCAAAGTGGGGCTGATCGTCAGCAGCCAGAACGATCGGGATTTCTTTCACAAGCTGAATGTGCCAGTGGTGCAGGCGTACAATCTCCTGCGCCCCTATCCCGAATGGGCGGAGAACCTCATGGGGCTGACGCCGGTGGAGCTTTCCTGCAACGTGGTGGAGCCGGAGTTTGACGGCGTGATCCATGGCGTGCCTGTGTCCAGCAAGGAGCGGAACGCCGAGGGTTATGTGTACTATAAGCCCATGGAAAAGCGCATTCGCTTTTTGGCAGCGAAGGTGAAGAAGTGGTGCCGCCTCCGGAAAAAGGAGAACGCGGCGAAGAAGATCGCCATCATTTTCCACAATTATCCCCCGGACAATTCCACCGTCGGCAGCGCCCAGGGATTGGATTCGCCCGCCAGCGTGGCGCTGCTCCTGCGGGCGATGAAGACGGCGGGCTACCGGATCGACCATGTGCCGGAGGATGGGAAAGAGCTGATGGAGGGGCTCTTGGCGGGGATTACCAACGACCGACGCTTTTTGACCGAAGAGGACATGGCACGGGCGGCGGGGCATGTGTCCGCCGACGAATACGCGGCGCTCTTCGCTTCTTTCGCGCCCCAGACGCGAGAGGAATTGACGGCGGCGTGGGGCGAAGCGCCCGGCACCGTGTTCCTCTATGGCGGAAAGCTCGTCGTCCCCGGCACCATGAATGGCAACGTGCTGATTACGATGCAGCCGCCCCGAGGCTTCGGCGAGGACAAGGCGAAGATTCTCCACGATCCCTGCGCCCCGCCGCCGCACCACTACTTGGCGTATTACGCCTGGATCCGCGATGTGTGGCAGGCGGACGCGGTGGTTCATGTAGGAACGCACGGCAGCTTAGAGTGGCTGCCGGGAAAGAACGCGGGGCTGTCGCACCTTTGTTATCCTGAATTGGCGCTGGGTGATTTGCCGGATATTTATCCGTACTATGTCACCATCGTGGGGGAGGGGATTCAGGCGAAACGGCGGGGAGCGGCCTGCCTTATCGGCCATTTAAACCCGCCGCAGGCTCGGGCCGATACCTACGACGAATTAGCCGAGTTGGAGCTTTTGGTGGAAGAGTACGCGCACTTTAAGGCCGGACAGCCGGAGAATGCCGGGGTGGTGGCGGAGCGCATCCGTGAGAAGGTGGCGGCGCTTCATTTAGACGAGGATTTTCCCGCAGAGGAGGAGGAGAGCGAGGACAGTTACATCCTGCGCGTCCATGCCTATCTGAGCAAACTGAAGCACATGGAAATTCGCGCCGGACTTCATATTTTAGGGGAGCCGCCCGAGGGCGAGGCGCTCACGCAAGCGATCTCGGCCATCGCGCGTACAGAGTGCGCCGGGGGACCGGGGGAAGAAGCGGTGCCCGCGCTGCCGGAGGTCTTGGCGAAGGCCAAAGGGTTTTCGTATGCTGCTTTGGAGGAAAAAAGCGGCGAGCTTCTGCCGGGGCGTAATCAGAGCGGCGCGGCGCTTTTGGATGAGATATGGCAGACGGCGGAAGGATGGATCGAGTTTCTGCGCCAGCGGGATTTTTCCGCGGCAGCCATAGAAGCGCTGCTCCATTCCCCGTCCGTGCAGGGATGGGCGGACGAGGCCGTGGCGGAAGGCTTCCAGCGCGATTTGGCGCGGGTGCTGCGCTTTATCGCCGATGTCATCGCGCCGAACTTGGCCAAGACACGCCAAGAGATGACGAATACGCTGCGGGCGCTCTCGGGCGAGTTCATTGAGCCGGGGCCGGGCGGGTCGCCCACCAGCGGACGCATCGACATTTTACCTACGGGGCGTAATTTCTACGGTGTCAGTCCCGATACGCTGCCCACTCCCATCGCTTGGGAATTGGGAGTGGAGTTAGCGGAGCAGGCGGTGTCGCGCTTTATTGAGGAGGAAGGCCATTACCCCGAGAGCGTGGGCATCGTGCTGTGGAGCGATTCCAATATGCGGACGAACGGGCAGTGCATCGCCGAATTTCTCTACCTCTTGGGAGTACGTCCCGTATGGCAGCGGGGCAGCCGCCGGGTCATCGGCCTTGAGGTCTTGCCCTTAGAAGCGCTCCGGCGGCCCCGGATCGACGTGACTGCGCGGATCAGCGGCCTGTTCCGCGATACGCTGCACATCGCGGTGGAATGGCTGGAGAAAGCCGTGCAGATGGTCACGGAGCTGCCGGAATCCTTCGAGGAGAATTATATC
>CAJPUA010000038.1 GCA_905373705.1 uncultured Schwartzia sp.
GGTCTATTATCGGCGCGATTACGCGCCGGGGGTTACGGCGTTTGTGACGCCGCTTCCCGGAGCGGCGTCGCCGGAGGACAGCGCGTTCCGGCTGACGTTTCGCGACGAGAACCGAGACGTTCTGATGGAAAAAGACTGCACGTCGCCCATGGGCGGCGAATTTTTCCTCAACAACGCGCTCGAAATGACGAAAAATCAAAAGAAGTAAAGTGCGAAAAAAGACAGGCTCGCCGAAATTTCGGCAAGCCTGTCTTTTTTTGTGCTTATTTACGCGCATCCTGATACGCCTGGATGACCTTTTCCGCCATCTTGGGCGGCATTTCCTCGTAGTGGGAAAACTCGGTGGTAAACGTGCCGCGTCCCTTCGTCTGGGCGCGCAGGTCGGTGGCATACTTATAAAGCTCGGTGGCAGGGATCTGCGCTTTCACCTCGCTCATGTCCCGCCCTTGGCTCTCAACCCCCATAATGCGCGCCCGTTTCGCGTTAAGCTGGCCCATGACCTCGCCCATGAAGTATTCCGGCGCGGAAATGGAGATGTTATAAATCGGCTCCAGAAGGACCGGCTGGGCTTCCTTTATCCCCTTGCGCAAAGCGATCGCGGTCGCGGCCTTAAAGGCGGCTTCAGAGGAATCGACGGTGTGATAGGAGCCGTCGTAGAGATTTACCTTGATGTCGACGATGGGGCAGCCGGCGAGAACGCCCTCCGCCAGCGTTTCCGCTGTGCCCTTTTCCACGGCAGGAATGTACTGGCGCGGCACGCTGCCGCCGAAAATCGTTTCCGTGAATACGTTCCCTTCACCTGCGGGCTGCGGGACGATTTCCAACCAGACATGGCCGTATTGCCCGTGGCCGCCGCTCTGTTTTTTATGCTTGCCTTCGGTTTTAACGCTTTTGCGGATTGTCTCCCGATAGGGAACTTTCGGCTCGCGGAACTCGATCTCCGCGCCGAATTTACGGGCGAGGCGCTCGCCGAGAATCTCGATCTGCACCTCGCCTTGGGCGCGGACGAGGGTTTCCTTCGTCTCGGGGAACTTGAAAACGACGATGGTCGGATCCTCGTCCTGTTCTTTTTCCAGGGAACCAAAGACTTTTTCTTCGTCGCCTTTCTTCTTCGGGTAGGCGGCCATGATCAGCATGGAGCCCGGGTAGGCGATAGGCTCGTAGAGGATGGGATCGTTCTTGTCCGCCAAAGTGTCGCCCGTGCGTGTGGCGGTGAGCTTCGTCGTCACGACGATATCCCCGGCGAAGGCCTTCGTCACTTTGATCTGCTGGTTGCCCTGCATGGTGAATAGCCCGCCGAGCCGTTCCAATGCGCCGCGGCTGGCGTTATAAACGCTGTCGTCGTTACAGAGCTCGCCGGAGCGCAGGCGCAGGAAGGTCAGACGCCCGACAAAGGGATCGACGATAGTCTTAAAGACCTGCGCTGAGAATGGCCCGTCCAGCGTCCTCTCAATAAGGGAATCCTCTTTCCCCGGCTCTGTACCGACGGCGGGGAAGATCCCCGGGGCAGGAAGATAGGAAATAATGCCGTTCATGAGCTTTCGAATACCGATATTCTGGGACGCGGAGCCGCAAAACACGGGGAAAACCTTCCCCGCGGCGATACCGTCCGAGAGCGCCTGGCCGATCTCATCCTGGGCGATGGCTTCGCCGCCGAGAAATTTTTCGAGAAGTGTGTCGTTGAAATCGGCGAGAGCCTCGATGAGCGCCTGCCGTGCCGTTTCCACCGTTTCTTCCATATATTCGGGAATCCCGGTGACGATGGTTTCGTCCTCGTGGGACATGAATTTCAAATTCATCGTCAAAAGGTCGGCGACGCCTTGGAAGGAAGCCTCCGCCCCGATGGGGAGTTGGACGGGGACGACGCCCTTGCCGAACCGCACTCGAAGCTCGTCGACAACCTGCTGGAAATCGGCGTGTTCGCGATCCATCTTGTTCACGAAGAACGCCCGCGGCAGCCCCATTTCCTCGGTGAGGCGCCAGCCTTTCTCCGTTTCAATCTCGATGCCCGAGGGCGCCGAGATGACGATGAGCGCGCAATCTGCCGCGGTGAGCGCCCCTTTGACTTCGCTGATGAAATCCGGGTAGCCTGGGGTGTCGATGAAATTCAGCTTGCAGCCGTGCCACTCGATCGCCACCAGCTTGCTGCTGATGGAAAAGCCGCGCCGCAGTTCTTCCGGTTCGACGTCCAGAAATGACGAACCGTTCGCCGTGCTTCCCAGCCGTTTCACGGCCCCCGCGTTAAAAAGGCAGGCGTCCAAAAGGCTCGTTTTCCCGGAACGCCCCTGCCCGATAACGGCGACATTGCGTAAATGCGCACTCACATATTCCTGCATTTGGCTCCCTCCTCAGCAATATATACACTGTATAGTTCGCTGACAACCGGAAAATTTCCTGCCGCAGGGGGAAAAATGTGCAAGTGCTTGCTCCAGGAAAAATAACAAAGGACTAAATAATGAATAAATTCATTATTTAGTCCTTTAGCCCATGGTCATCGTTTGCCCTACATGCTATATTACGTAGTAGACCATGGATGTGTAATCTAAAGGCAGGGCAGGAAAAGGGGCGAGGGAAATGAAAAAAACGGCGTTGGCTCTCTCGGTAGCGCTGTGGATGGTGCCGTGGCCGGGTACTGCACAGGCGCAAGAGAGCAGGATGGATACATACGATCTTCCGGAGATGGTGGTCAGCAGTTCGCGCTACCATGGGGGAATCATCGGGTCGACGACTGCCGTCGGCAATATGCTGGGTGAAAAGGACACGATGGATGTCCCGATGAATACGAAGGCGGTGAGTAAAGAAGCGTTCACGGTCTTCGCGATGCCGGGGCATGAGTTGGAAGACGGCATGACCGTCATTCCTACTGTCCGGCGCAGTACCAGCGCGCTGTCGGTGCGCGGCTTTTACACCCCGGCGTCCATGCTGCAAATCAATGGCGTGCCGGGTATGCTGGAGGATTTGGATATTAAGACGAATTTTTTGGAACGGGTCGACGTCACTTCGGGGCCGGCGATCGTCTACAACGGCAGCTCGACGGCGGGGCGCGCCGGGGGCGGCCATATCAGCCTGCAATCGAAACGAGCCGGAACGACGCCTTTGACGGCGGTGGACATGCGCTACGCGAGCGCCGGAAATGTGACGGAGGGCATCGACATCGGACGCCGCTTCGGAAAGAACGGGGCGTGGGGCATTCGCGTCAATGCGTTGAATCAGGGCGGGACGTTGGCGCGTTTCGGGGAAAAGCGGGAAGCGCGCAATCTTTTTATCAACATTGACCATTATGATAAGCACAGCCGGACGAATCTCCTGTTGGGCTATGAGTATAAAAGGGTCAGCGGCAAGACGCTCTATTTTGCGCCGGGAAAGAATCTCAACGCGCTCCCCGCGCCGCCGGACGGCGATGCGAATATGATGCCGGAATGGAGTTATTTTCAATCCACGACAAAATTGGCGACCCTCAGCCATGAGCAGCGGTTCGACGCGCATTGGACGGCGTTTTTCAACGCAGGGGTGAAATCCTACGAGCGTCCGGTGAGCATGTCAAACAGCAACACCTCCCTCTTGGCGGATGGGGCCGGGAATTTCACCGGGCGCTTTCGAGAAAACGTCACCCTCAGCGCTTCTAAGTCCCTAAAACATTACCTCGGCGCCGGTGTGCGCGTGCACCATGATTTCGGGGAGACGAAAAATGAGCTGGTCGTCGGGGTCGATACGGCGTACGTCAAGAATTGGTCGGCTTCTTCTAAAACACTGGCGACCCTCGTGGGGAATCTCTACGGGCAGAATCGATGGGCGGAACCGACGTACGATCGTACGCCGCTGCGTCTGTCTTCAAAGACCGTCGTCAGCGGGCTTTCGGCGGTGGATACCCTGAACCTCTTCGGCGACAAGCTGCTCCTCACGGTGGGGATGCATCATCATACCTATAAGCCTTATACCTACAACAGTGGGGATTGGCGCCAAACCGCCAGCTACAACGCCACCTGTCCCACCTATGGCGCGGTCTATAAATTTACGCCACAGTTGGTGCTGTACGCAAATCACGCCGAGACCTTCGACGCCGGTACGGTCGTTGGAACCCGTTACGCCAACGCCGGAGAGCTCTTGCCGCCCTCGAAGGTGAAGTCCGATGAGCTGGGGCTTAAATACCAAAACAAGGATATGATCCACACGCTGGCGTTGTTCCGCTCCACGAATCCGTCCTATTTGACGACGGACGATAATTATTACGTGCCGTTGGGGGAGAACCTCTATCGCGGGGCGGAGTACACGTTTGCCGGGCCGATTGCCAAGAAGTGGGACGTCTTTGGCGGCATCGCGTACACCCGGTGGACGTGGGTGCGGACTTCATACGGTAAACAGTACGAGGGCATGACGGCGAACGGCATCCCGAAGTGGAACGGCTCCATCGGCTTTACCTATAAGCCGAATGACGCTCTTTCCCTCTTGGGGCGGCTCGTCTATGTGGGCAGCGCCCAGACGGAGTTTGGCAAGTATCGGGTGGCCGGGTATGCGCGCTTTGATTTCGGGGCGCAGTATAAGACGACGATCGATCATACCCCCGTGACATTCACGGCGATGTGCTACAATCTTTTCAACAAACGATATTGGATTACCGCGAATCAGGGCAGTCAGCTTCTGCCGGCGGAATCCCGTACTTTCATGCTGGGCGCGCACGTCGAGCTTTGATGCGAAAAGTAGGATAGGTCCGAAACAAAAAAGACCCTGCCATAGACGATCATGTCGAAGGCAGGGTCTTTTTTTATCGTTCTTTTGTCGTTTCCTCGTGCGCGAGCTTCATGCGGAGGATGCGCTTTACGGAGGTGTCGATGCGTTCCTCGGAGATGGCGCCTGTTTTGAGGGCCTGGAGGATGGCGTTGTAGGCTTCGATCGCGGCTCCGTAGTCGTGGCTGACGAGGATGATGTCGGCTCCGGCGGCTATGGCGCGGCGGGCTGCTTCGCCGGGAGGGTAGTGCTGGGCGACAGCGCCCATGGTGATGTTGTCGGTAATGACGACGCCGTCATAGCCCAGTTCATTGCGCAGAAGATCGGTAATGACGGCGGGGGACAGGCTGGCGGGGACGTCGTCGAGAGCGGGATAGCGGACATGTCCCACCATGACGGCGAAGTCCGTGGCCGGGGTTTCGGCGATAAGGGCGGCGAAGGGGCGCAGATCCTCTCTTTGCAGTTCATCGCGAGGGATGTCGACGGTGACCGCGCTGTCGTGGGTGTCGGCGGATCCTTTGCCGATCCCGGGGAAATGTTTCAGGCAGAAGGGAAAGTTCTCTTCCCGGTAGCCCGCGGCGGCGGCGCGGAGAAAAGGGATGACGGTTTCAGGATCGTCGCTGTAGGAGCGGCCGTCGGACAGCCCTAAATCGGCGACGGGAGCAAGGTTCCAGGTAATGCCGAGGGCGCGAAGCTCACGGGCGGCGGTTTGCGCTTCGTGTCGTGCTGTTTCGCTGTCGCCTGCAGTGCCAAGCTCTGCCGCCGCGGGTGGCGCGGGAAGAAAGCTTTCGAAGCGGGAGACGGCGCCGCCTTCTTCGTCGAGGGCGATAGCAAGGGGTACGGGAGAGGAATTTCCCTGCCGCAGGGCGGCGGTCAGGGCGCGGACGTCTTCCGCGGTGTCGCCGTTTCGATCAAAGAGGATAAAATTGCCAATGGTGAATTCGTTTTGGAGATAGGCGCAGTTTTCGTCATAGACCGGCGTCATGAGGCCGACCATCATCATCTGACCGACCTTTTCTCCCGGGCCCATCCGTTCCACAAGCGCCAAGACTCTATCCTCCGTTGAGGCGGGGGCGGACGGTGCGGGGGCAGCGAAAGGTGAAACCGCCGTCGCGCCGCAGCCGGTGAAAAGGAAAATGACAGGCAGTGCTATGAAAAAACGTCGTATAAAGCTTCGGATAGTCACGCGGGGATCTTCCTTTCCCGTCAGCGGATGCGGTCGATGGTGTCAACGAAGATGCTGCCGTTCGAGAGGCGCCAGACGTAGACGATATACGCGCCGTCGCCGCGCGATACCTGCAAGGTGTGTTCGCCGATCTCGCGCACCCGCCAATCGCTTATCCGCGAGAGCTGGTCAATGCCGCCAGACGTAGTTACCGCTTCCTGTACCTGGGCGCGGAAAGCGTTCAGGCGGCATTGCATCCAGACGGCGTTCAGTCCATAGAGGATAACGCTGGCCGCGACCAGCCCCAAGACTCCCTTGACCGCGACCGCCCACCAGGGGTCTTCCGTCAGGTTTCGCTGACGTCGCCGCCATTCTTCCGGGGTCAGTTTTGCCTGGGGTGCGGCAGAAGAATTTCCTGCTGCGTTCGTGTCCCCGTTGACGTTTTTCTCGGGGGGCGCGTCGCTTTTCCCGTTCGCCGCGGGAGACGCCATCGTTTCCTTCTGGAAATCGCTGCTTTCTCCCTCCGGCGTGACGTTGGTCAAGTTCTCTGTCGTGTTGGCAGGCTTCGTTTCCAGTTCCCCGTCCGCTGGCGGCGCTCCCGTTACCGCGGTTTGTCCTTTTTCTTCCATGTTCAGCCCTCCCCCGGGAAAGCGTTCCGCTGCGTCGCGGGCACGCTTTGTTTGTTTCTGTTACGCTTATTTTTTCATACTTGAGGAAAAAGGTCAAGGAATCGCACCAATTTTAGGAAATTCGCCTGCGCGTGATTGACATTTTTCTCAGGAGTGAGTATCATATTTTATAGTAAGAATGAATTTTGCTTACGCATATTGCAAATGGAGGGTCTATCATGTTTACACGCAGTGATTTCTGGATTGGGCTGGCGATCGGCGCGGTGGCGGGAGTTTTTGGCTATCGCTTCATGCAGGAGCGCGAGCAGCAAATGATGGCTTTGCAGCAGGGGCAGCCGGGGGGGCAGGTTCCGCTGGAGGAGCTGGAGCGCCAGAAAGAGGAACTGGAGGACCTCATCGCAGCGCAAAAGGCGCAGGAGAACTGATCTTCGGCCAAGAGGAGGCTGCCTTTCGGACAGTCTCTTTTTTTATCGGCTCGCCTTTTTTGGGGTGCGAGCAAGGAGAGAATGGGAGGGTTTCAAAACGATGGATATAGCAATGTTTCCGCAATCAAAGATGGAACTCTTCCTGCGCACTGTGGAGGTTGCTTCCTATATTCCGGGACGTATCCGACTTTACAGCCGCTCGCTGCAGGGATGCGCGCCGTTGGCCCGGGAGACAGAAGCGCGGCTTTCCGGCCGGACGGGGATAAAAAGCGTCCACGCCAGCGAAGTTACCGGCTCTATCCTCATCGAATACGATCCGGAGGCGCTGCGGCGCGATCCGGAGCTTTGCCGGGCGGAGGAATATATCCGCACCCACGTGAAAAAGAGAAAGGGATAATAGTATGTCATATATGTCGGGAATCATGATGGGGCTGGCTTTAGGCAAAGGTCTGCGCCGCGCCCTCACGGGGCGGCTCCTTACCTCTGGCGGCGCGAGGATGGCGAGGGTCGGCATACGATCGCCTTTTTTCCAAAGCGACGCGCTGCCCCCTTCCCTTACGTTAGCGCGGGCGATCCCGGGACGGCGTCGCTATTATGCGGCGGCGCTTCAGAATAACGAAGCGTTGGCGAAGCGCCTGACAGAAAAACTCACGGCGCGGGACGGGATCGACGAAGCGCAGGTAAATCTCCGGACGGGCAGTCTGCTGCTTCTCTATCATGGGGACGAGACCGCTGTCGATCGAGTGATGGAAAAGGTCATGGCGGAGACGATGGAGACGTCTACGCTGCCGTCCCTTCCCGGTACGGTTGGTAATGGGCTGGCGGCAGT
>CAJPUA010000039.1 GCA_905373705.1 uncultured Schwartzia sp.
GCGCGCTTTTTCGCCCGACACGCGGGGAGATTCCTTCGCATCTTCACCGCCCGGCGCGCCGGAAGGAACCGCCGCGCTCTTTCCCGCTCCCTCCGACGCGCCGATTGACATTGAGGTTAAAAATCTCGTGCGAAAATTCGGCGATTTCACCGCTGTGGCAAACACCTCCTTCACCGTGCGGCGCGGCGAGGTTTTCGGCCTTTTAGGGCCCAACGGCGCGGGCAAGACGACAACCTTCCGTATGCTCTGCGGCCTTCTCCCCGCCACCAGCGGCGAGCTCAGCGTCGCCGGGGTCAATCTTCGCACCGCCCGGATTCAGGCGCGCGCGAACGTGGGCTACGTCGCCCAGAAATTTTCCCTCTACGGCAATCTCTCCGTCACGGAGAACCTGCGCTTTTTCGGCGGCGCTTACGGACTTAAAGGCGCGGCCTTAGAGCGGCGTTTATCCGCCGTCCTCGACGAATTTGAGCTGCGCGGCTGGGAAAATACCCGCGCCGAAAATCTTCCCGGCGGTTACAAACAGCGCCTTTCGATGGCGGCGGCGCTCCTTCACCAGCCCCAGATCCTTTTCCTCGACGAGCCGACGAGCGGGATCGACCCTCTGGCGCGCCGCCGGTTCTGGCGGCAGATTACCGACCTTTCCGCCCGCGGCACCACCATTATCATCACCACGCATTTCATGGAAGAAGCCGAATACTGCGACCGGATCATCATTCAGGATCAGGGACGGCTCCTCGCCCTCGGCAGTCCCGAGGAAATACGTCGGCGCCTGGGAAAGGAAGCGGCCACCATGAACGACATTTTCCTCGCCATCGTTGAGGAAAGCCGCGGCGCGCCCCAGGCTCCGCCTTCCTCCTGACCGGCTCCGCCCGCCGTCGGCGAACAGATTCCCACGCTTTATCACTTCGGGGCCGATCTTCCTCCCGCAGCCATTCTTTTCCTCCGAAAGGAGCCCTCGACATGCTTTTCCCCGACTTTTCCCGCCGCCTGCGCGCCCTCGTTCATAAAGAGTTTTTACAGCTCGGGCGCGACCGCAGCAGCCTCCTGCTCGGCGTCGTCCTGCCGCTGCTCCTCATTCTCCTCATCGGCTACGGGATCTCCCTCGATGTAAAGAACGTCCCCACCGCCGTCGTCCTTGAGGACGCTTCGCCGACCGCGCGGGACGCGGTCAGCTTTCTGGACGGCTCTCCTTACTTTTCGCCGCGTTACGTCACCTCGATGAAAGAGGCCGAGCGTCTTTTGAAAAGCCGCGACGTGGACGTCATTTTGCGGCTGCCGCCCGACTTTTCCCGCCGGCTCGCCCAGGGGAACGCGAAAGCGCAGGCTGTCCTCTACGGCGTCAATACCACTACCGCCATGTCGGCGCAAGCCTACCTTGAAGCGGGCTTTGCCGCGCTGGCGGCGCAGGAGAGCGCCGTTTTGACACAAGAGCCGGCAGGGCAGGCCGCCGTGGAAAGCCGGCTTTGGTTCAACGACGCCAATACCAGCTCATGGTTCTTCATCCCCGGCCTCATCATGCTCATCATGACCATCGTCGGCGTTTTTCTTACTGCCGTCGTCATGGCGCGCGAATGGGAGCGCGGCACCTTTGAATCCCTCTTCGTCACGCCCGTGCGGGCGGCGGAGCTTATCCTGGCGAAAATGATCCCCTACTTCTGCGTCGCCATGGCCGGCATGGGACTTTGCCTCATTGCCGGGCGCTTCCTCTACGAGCTCCCCATGCGCGGCTCGCTGCTCCTCATTCTCGGCGTTTCCATGCTCTACCTCGTCGTCGCCCTCGGCATCGGCCTCACCATCTCCGCCGTAACGAAAAACCAGTTTGTCGCCTGCCAGGTCGCCCTCCTCGTCAGCTTCATGCCCTCCCTCATGCTCTCCGGTTTCATGTTCGACCCCCATTCCCAGCCCGTCGTCATCCGCGCCATCAGCCGCCTCTTTCCCACGACTTACTACTTAGAGCTTCTAAAATCTCTCTTTCTCGCCGGGAACAACTGGCCCCTCCTCATCAAAAACAGCCTGCTGCTTACAATCTACGCCGTCTTTTTCCTCGCCCTCGCGGGAAAAATTACCCGAAAGAAGGTGGCAGAATGAGCTGGCTCGCCCTTTTCTGGCAGCACATAAAAACCATTTCCCTGAAGGAGCTGCTCGTTACCTTTAACGATCCCGTTGATCGCCGTATGCTCATGATCCCCGTCTTTATTCAGGGCTTTCTCTTCGGGTACAGCGCCACCTTTAATCTCGACAGTGCCCCCTACGCCCTGCTCGATCTGAGCCACAGCGCCCCATCCACCGAACTCATCGCCCATTTTGATGCTTCCTCCGCCTTAGAGCGCGCCCGGCTGCTGCAAAACCAATCGGAAATCGCCGACGCCATCGACAGCGGCGACGCTATGCTCGTCATCGTCTTTCCCGCCGACTTCGCGGAGAAACTGGCGCGAGGCGAGACAAGTCCCCTCCAGCTCATCGCCGACGGGCGCAACACCATGACCGCGGGCCTCGCCACCGGCTACGTCAGCCGGATCGTCGCCGCCTGGAACGCCGCCCGCGCCGCGCCCCCGGTTGAGCTTTTGACCCGCACCTGGTACAATCCCAACCAGGAAACCCGCTGGAACTTTCTCCCCGGGCTCATCGGCATGATCAGCTTCACCCAGGTCGTCATGCTGGCGGGGCTCTCCGTCGCCCGCGAGCGCGAGCTGGGCACCTTCGACCAGCTCCTCGTCACGCCTCTCTCTCCCACCGAAATTCTCATCGGCAAGGCGCTTCCCCCGACGCTCATCGGTATTTTCCAAAGCACCGCCCTCTTTCTCATCGCCCGCTTCTGGTTCGGCGTCCCCTTCGCCGGCTCTCTGCCGCTTTTTTACCTGACGCTCCTCATCTTCACCGTAAGCTCCACCGGGATCGGTCTCATCATCTCCTCCGTCGCCGACAACATGCAGCAGGTTCTCGTCTACGTCTTTGTCCTGCTTCTGCCGCTGGCGCTTCTTTCCGGTATCGTTACCCCCATTCACAACATGCCCGAGCCGCTCCAGTACCTCACCTACGCCGACCCCATGCGCTTCGCTATCGAAGCCATCCGCCGCATCTACCTTGAAGGCGCGGGCTTTTCTGAAATCGCCCCGAACTTCCTCCCCATGCTCCTCGTCGCCGCCGTCACCCTCCCCCTCGCCGGATGGCTCTTCCGGCACAAAACCACCTGATTTCTAACCTGAAGGGATGAGAAACAAAGAGAATGGAACTATTTTCAGAGAATATGCGTACGCCGGCAAAAATCGAACTGCCGCACTTTTCTGTTGGCACGGCTTACGGCGGCTCTCAGGACTGGTGCGAGAGCCGCTGGATGAAGCTGGGCGGCTGCGCCGCCGTCACCGCTTGCGACAGCGCTATCTATTTTACCCTTTTCAAAGGTCGTCAGGGGCTGTACCCCTACCCCGCCGAAAAGATTTCCCGCCGGGAATATGTCAGCTTCACCGACGTCATGAAGCCCTATCTCCGGCCCCGCTGGGGCGGAATCGATCGGCTGGAAACGTACATCGAAGGCTTCGGGCGTTTCCTCTCTGACCGCGGCGAGACCGGCATAGAGATGCGCCCGTGGCCGGGGGAAAGCAGCCTGCCGGAAACAAAAGCGGCCGTCAAAAAACAGATCGACAGCGGCTGGCTCATCCCCTGCCTCACCCTCAGGCACAGCCACCCTGCCATGCGGGACTACGACTGGCACTGGTATATCCTCAACGGCTATGAGGAGCAAGGCGAAACGCTCCTCGTCAAGGCCGTCACCTTCGGCGCGTGGCGCTGGCTGGATTTCGCGGTGCTGTGGAATACAGGCCACGATCAAAAAGGCGGGCTGATCCTGTACGATCTGCCCAGAGACGGAAACACCCATAGACAATAAAGATCAAGGAAAAGCATTGATTTTGAAACGTGGATTTGGTACGCAGCAGATAGGGATAAGGGGAGGCGCACCAGATCTGGTGCTAGAAATCGTATACCGCAGACAGGAGGCGCCCTTCAAAGGCTTTGGTATATTTATTCCATTGACGCCCCTATTGAATAGTAGTACAATACTCTCAAAAGGGGGCGTTTCCACTGGAGACCAGTCGTATGTTTGTTTACGGAACTGCATTTTCCCGTGCATGGAAAGAGCTCGGCTTCAGTGATGATGATCTACGCCGCTTGGAAAACAGTTTGCTTCAAAACCCCAAGCTTGGCGATGTAATCCGCGGAACAGGGCGCATGAGGAAAATGCGCTTTGCCTTTCCTTATCGTGGGAAACGAGGTAGCGTCCGCGTCTGCTATGTAGACTTTGAAAAATACGCCATTCTTTATCTGTTGGCGATCTTTGCGAAAAACGAGCAAGATAATCTAAGTACTGCGGAATGTAATTCCCTGAAAAAACAGATTGACCTTTTGGAAGAAACCTTGCAAAGGAGGCACCTAAAATGAGCAAAGCTTTTGAAATCTTGTCTGGCGCGTTGGATGAAGCTATTCACGATGCACAAAACGAAAAACCTGTTTTGAAGCGGCGCAAGGTGTCTATTGCCATCCCGCCTATCGACGACTATTCCGCTGACGAAATAAAAAAAATACGTTGGAGCGTCGGCGTTCCGCAGAGCCTGTTTGCAAAGTATTTTGGTGTTTCGACAAAAACCGTGGAGGCATGGGAAGCAGGGAGGAACAAGCCTTCTGGACCGTCCAGCCGTCTTTTAGGATTGATAAAAGCTAAAAAACTAGCTTTGACGGAATAGTATTATTTCTTTTAACAAAGTAGCAGAAACTAGCCGAACGTATAAATCGCTGTACAGGCCTTTGTACAGCGATTTTTTATATAGCAAACGCTCGACGCGATTCGGGGGACAGCGCGGCCTCAATCGTTTTCCGGCTGCATAGCAAACGCCCGGTATAATGTATAAGAAGAAGCCTCATCATGGCGGGATTTGCCGTCCTTGCAATGAATGTATTCTTATACTACAATATTAAGGAAATATTAATAATTTCATAAAAATCATAGCGAAGCGGGGGAAAAGCATGACGAAGATCAAAAACAAGAAACATCTGAAATTCCTTAGTATGAGCATCCTTCTGGCTCTTCAATGTAACACTCTCGCCTTCGCGGCGGATACGACCGCGACGCCTGATGACGCGGAAGGAAAAGCGCCTGTCGTTGAGGCTGCGGCCAACGAGACGGTGATCGTAGATATCCGCACCCCCAACGAAGCCGGCCTCAGCCATAACCAGTATCAAGATCTGCAAGTGGGCAGCTCCGGGATCATTTTCAATAACTCTCGGGACATCACCCCCACCCAATTAGCCGGATATATCACCGGCAATCCGAACATCGGGCGGACCGGCGCCGACATCATTCTCAACGAAGTCACCGGACGAAACATCACGAATCTCAACGGCTTTATCGAAGTCGCCGGCAAACAGGCCGATGTCGTCATCGCCAATCCCAACGGCATTGTCGGCAATAATTTTGGCTATATCAACACCGGCCGAGCCATACTCACCACCGGGAATCCGCAAATCGACGCTTCCGGCCGGCTGGCCGGATTTGTGGTAAATCAGGGCGAGATCAGCATTGAAGGCCGGGGCCTCGACGCCGCCAAAGCCAACCGCCTGGACCTCTATGCCCAGGCGGTTAAGATCAACGCGCAAATCGCGGCGCAAAAACTCAAAATGGTCGGCGGCAGAAACAAACTGGATGCCGACGGAAACGTCATGACCGTCATCGACGACCAATACACCGGCGTCGCCCTTGACGTCGGCGCCATGGGCAGCATGTATGCGAACGCCATTTACATGATCGGAACCACCAAAGGCCTCGGCGTCAATATGGAGGGCGAAGCCTACGCGAATGACGGCGATTTCGTCCTGACCGCGAGCGGCGACATCAGACTGAAAAGCAAACTCCAGGCCGCCCAGAACGTCGCCGTCAACGCGGGCGAAGCGCTGGAAAACACCGGCAGCGTCTACGGCCAGAACATCCAGATAAAAGCGAACACCCTGAATAACACCGGAGGCGAAACGGCCCCCGTCATTGCCGCGCGCGAAAATATCTCCATTGAAGCCGATACCGTGAATAATACGGATAACGCTCTGATCATGGGCGCAAACGACGTCAGCCTGAAAGCAAACGAACTCAAAAATCACAGCGCCGTCATCGAGGCAGGGCAAAACATGCGGCTCGACGTAAAAAATATCAACAACATCAATATCCACTACGAAGTGGAACCCGGCGTCGTTATCGGAGAAGAAGACATTTACGAGGTGCAGCTCGACGGCGCGTCGGTAAGATACAAAGCCGGAGAGTATAAAATCCTCCACGGCGTCATCTGCGCCCCGGATACGCCCTCCGTCGCGGGCTATGACATCTTCTACCGAAAAGACGACTGGGACGAGGACAAGGACTACCAGATCGTCACCCCGGGCGGCAGCTCTTCGCGCTGGCATGAATACAGCTACCACAGAGTCATCAAGGACGACGTCGTAAAGACGACCGCGCCCGCCAAGATCATCGCCGGGGGCGCGATGCAAATCACCGCCGACGAAGTGATCAACGACAAAAGCGAAATCACGGCCGGAAAAGATCTGATCATGGACGCCGGCGTATTCCATAACATCGACGGCATGGGGACCCGCGTGGTCACCGATATCGGCCGGGCAGGGGCCTTCTATAAAGCCGATGCCGGCGGACAATGGAACCACTACATGGTGACGCGACAGCGCTGGGGCGACTACCATAAAGAAGCGCGCACCGACATCATCGTGCAGCCAGCCACCGCCCTCCTGAAAGCAGAGGCGGCCGACGAAGCGCAAACGCACGCAGCCGAAACCATTGCCGTGTCCCAGAGCCAGCTCTACCACCTGGCGAAGCCGGACGCGACCTACTACATCGAAACCGACCCCGCGTTTACGAATAAAAAGCAATGGCTCTCCTCCGACTACTTCTTCAACAAAATGCAGTACGACCCCGATACCATCGGCAAAAAAGTAAGCGACGGCTACTACGAGCAGCAGATCGTCAAAGACCAGCTCGTCAACCTCACCGGGAAATATTACATCGGCGACTACGCCTCGATGGAAGAGCAGTACCAAGCCCTTCTCGATCATGCCGTCGAATTTGCCAAAAACAGCCAGGCGAAAATCGGCGTCGCCCTGACAAAAGAGCAGCAGGAAGCGCTCAAAACCCCCATCGTCTGGATGGTGGAAAAAAGCGTCCTCCTTCCCAGCGGCGACGTGGTGACGGCGCTGGTGCCCGAGCTCTACCTGCCGAAAGACACCCTGAGAAAACAGGGCGCGGCGGTACTCTCCGCCAAAGACATCGACGTTAAAACGACGAACGACATCTTAAACAGCGGCAGTATCATCGCCGGCGACATCAATAAGCTCTCCGCCCATAACATCAACAACGTCGGCGGCCGAATCGTCGGCTCCGATGTGCTTCTCTCTGCCCAAAACGACATAAACAATACCGGCGGCAGCCTCCTCGCCGAGCATCAGATCGACCTGAACGCCGGCGGCGATATCCGCTTTGCAACCACCACCAAAACCGGCGTCACTGAACAGGGCGCTACCACGAAGATCAGCCAGGTCGCCGGGGCGTACATAACAAAAGAAGATGGCGAGCTCACCATGCGCGCCCAAAACGACATCGACCTCACCGCCGCGGAGATCGCCTCCAAGGGAAGGATCGACCTCGCGGCGGTGAGGTCGATGTCGTTTTGGGCGCGCATGGTGAG